>JBAYOU010000013.1:0-12820 GCA_041678065.1 Parvibaculum sp.
AAAAAGAAGGGAAACATGGGAAGACCCGGTGCAAGGCCAAACATGCCCATCAACACCGCGGCAACGAAAAGCGCCTTCGGATAGCCGCCAAGCTGGCGAAGGATGGCCTCGTCGGTCGATCCCTTATTGCCACCCTTTGTGACAAGCATGCCGGCCGCGAGCGACACAACGAGTGACGGGATTTGCGATACGAGCCCGTCACCCACCGAGAGCGTGGAATAAACATGGGCCGCCTCGGAAAAGGCCATACCCTGCTGCGCCACACCAATCAACATGCCGCCAATGAGGTTGATGAAGGTGATGATAATACCGGCAATCGCATCACCCCGGACGAATTTCGAGGCGCCGTCCATTGCGCCGAAGAAGGAGCTTTCCTCTTCCACTTCACGCCGACGCCGCTGCGCTTCCTTGTCGTTGATAAGCCCGGCGGATAGATCCGCATCAATCGCCATCTGCTTTCCGGGAATGGCGTCAAGCGTAAAGCGTGCCGCTACTTCCGCCACGCGGCTTGCACCCTTCGTAATGACGAAGAAGTTCACGGTGGTCAGGATCGCGAAAATGATGAGCCCGATCACGAAATTGCCGCCGATAACAAATTGCGCAAAGCCCTCGATTACATGACCCGCAGCGGACTGGCCTTCATGTCCGTTTGAGAGAATAAGGCGTGTCGATGCAATATTGAGCGCCATGCGCAGCATGGTCGAAACAAGCAAGATCGTAGGAAAGGAAGAGAAGTCCAGCGGTCGGTTGATCCACAGACCTACCATGAGGATCAGCACCGACAGCGCAATGGAAACAGAAAGCCCTGCATCCAGCGCCCAGGCGGGGACCGGCAGAAACAGGATCGTCAGGATGAATATGATACCAATCGCAAACCAAACGTCGCGATGCTCACCCGAACGACCGAGATGTGTGAGGAAAGGAAGCCTCGCGGCCAGCAGCTCAGTCATGCGCTACGCTCGCCTTTTGTTGGCTGAAGTCCCTGTTCGGGGTGCTCGTTCAGAATATTCTCAAGCTGGGCGAAGCTTTCCGCGAGGCGATGGCTCTCATGCGGCGCTTGCGCAAGGAACTCCTCCACCGCGCGGCTGAGAACGATAGCGCGATCGAGTCGCGGATCACTCCCCGCCTTATAGGCACCGATCTGGATAAGCTCGCGCATCTCCTCGTAAGCAGCTATCAGGCTGCGTGCTTCCCGTGAGAGGCGAAGCTCTCTCTCAGTGTGGCAGCCCGGCAGCATGCGCGAAACGCTCTTCAGCAAATCAATCGGAGGGAAGCGACCCCGCTCGGCAATCACCCGGTCGAGAACGAGATGCCCGTCGAGAATGGAGCGGACCGCATCGGCGACCGGATCATTGTGATCGTCCCCCTCAACAAGCACGGTGAAGACGCCGCTGATATCCCCCTGCTCATCCGCTCCCGGCCCTGCCCGCTCCAGCAGGCGAGCAAGCTCCGAGAAAACGCTCGGCGGATACCCTTTCGCCGTGGGCGGCTCACCAGAGGCAAGACCGATCTCGCGCTGCGCCATTGCAAAACGCGTCACCGAATCCAGGAAGGAAAAAACCTGCAATCCTTCATCCCGGAAAGCCTCGGCAATCGCCATCGCCATATAGGCAGCTTGACGGCGCATATGCGGGCTTTCATCTGATGTCGCCACCACCATCACAGAGCGCGCAAGCCCTTCTTCACCTAACGTCTCCTGAATGAACTCCTGCACCTCGCGGCCGCGCTCGCCGATCAGACCGATAACCGCCACATCCGCCTCACTGCGGCGGGCAAGCATTGAAAGAAGTGTTGATTTGCCAACGCCGGAGCCAGCGAATACACCCATACGCTGTCCACGACAGATAGGCGCAAACACGTCAATCGCGCGTATACCCGTATCAATCTTCGTGCCAACACGACGACGCGCATATGCGGGCAGAGGCGCAGCACGAAGGCGCCGTGTGTGAGGGCCACGCGCAAGCACGCCCTTGCCGTCAATCGGCGTGCCGGAAGCATTCACCACACGGCCGATCCATGACTGGTCAGGATGAATGGTCGGCTCCACACCCCGCGCCAGAACCTCGGAACCAAGCACGATGCCGTCTGAGGGCTCGAAAGGCAGCAAGAGAGACTTGCCAGCTTCAAAGCCAATGACTTCGCATTGAATGCGCCGTCCGTCCTTGGTGGTCACCTCGCAGCGGTCGCCCGGCGAGAGATAACCATCAAGTCCCGCTGCACGGATCGATTGCCCCGTACAGGCTTCCACCTTGCCGTAGTAAACCGGCCCCGGGAGCCTTTCGAATTCTGCTTCTATATCGCGAAAAAGTCTCATCACCACCCGCCACCTTGATGCACCAAGGCTAGGGAGGGCCGTTTAAACTCGGGTATAAGTTGAGAAAATTGCAGGCGCGATCGCTCAAAGACTATGATCGGCGCCGAGTTCTACCGCCGCATGGAGAAAGCGCGAACGATGCATGTCGTACAGCGCCTCCAGAAGCTCCTTCGGCATCCGGTTTCCGGGGAAGGAGGCCGCAGCATCAACGCTCGCCATACCAAGCGGGGCTACGCTCGCGGGAGTCTCAGCGACAGCGACATCTTCCTCTACCCTCGCCACAGATTGAAGCGCAGCACTATCCAGCGGCGGAACAGAGACCGGCACCGGAAGCTCTTCCGCAATCACCACCTCAGCCGGCATTGGCTCAAGCAACGCCATCTGCTGTTCTTCGGCGGGCAGGCTCTCACCCTGCTCTACCGCAGCTATAGCGGTCGCAGGCGCCTCTTCTTCATCGCTTCCAAGACCAAGAAAGGCAACTGCATGGGCGCCGGGGTCCTTGCCGGACACAGCTTCCACCGCCGCCGACGCCGCACCTGCCGCAGCACCGAGCGGTCCGGCAAACAGCGCCCCGCCGAGAATGCGCGCGGGCGCACCAAGCTCATCCCCCGTCAACTCCCGATAGATCGTCGAGACAACGGGGATGTGTTGAAGCGGATTCACGATGTCAAGAAAATCAGAGAATCCGAACTCGCCTGCGGATACCTTCTCCGCCTCCCCACGCACGCGAATGTCGGAGGCCATTGGCCCCGGCCGATCAAGCGTTGCGTGAGTGTAAACGGCAGACATATCTGTCCTCCTAGAACCCCGTGGCTATGCGGTCATAGAGCGAGAAGGTGAAATGCGAGAGGCCCTGATAGATGAAAGGCGCGGATATGACGGCAACGAGAAGAATGGCGCCGATCTTGGGCACAAAAGTCAGCGTCATTTCCTGGACCTGCGTCAGTGCCTGCAGGAGCGCAATGGAGATGCCGACAATCATGCCCACGGCGAGCATTGGTGATGTGACAAGAAACGCCGTCCAAACACCATCCCGAACAAGATCAATTGCATCTGCTTCGTTCATCACCCAGCCTCAGATCGGCATCCGCATGATTTCCTGATAGGAACTCACCAGCTTGTCTCGAATAGCGACTGCTGATTGCAGCGTCACTTCCGCTGCCATCACCCCTTCCACCACCTGCTGCGCGCTTGCCTTGCCCTGTGCACCAGCCACGGATACCGCCTCACTCCGACGCAACACGTTCACGGAGTCCGTCACCAGGCCTTTTACGAAGCTGCCAAACTCCGCCGCATCGGCCTCGCTCGGCTTCAGTATTGGTTGCGGACCATTCGACAAGCCGACGCCGAAGGTTTTTGCTTCCTCGTAGAGTTTCGCAACCCGGCCAATTGCCGCCGCACCTTCAAACATTGTCTTCCACCTCAATTACGGCGAATGAGATCGGTGGTACGCATCATCATGGTGCGCGCCTGTTCGATAATATTGAGATTGGCTTCGTAAGAGCGCGTCGCTTCGCGCAGATCAGCCATTTCGATAAGTGCGGAAACATTCGGCATCTTCACATAGCCTGCCGCATCTGCCGCCGGATGGCTCGGATCGTAGTTCATTCGGAAATCCGACTTGTCCACCCCGATGGCCTTCACCTTCACGGTCGATGCTCCGATAGCACGATCAAGCTCGGCATCGAATGTCACGGTCTTGCGACGATAAGGATCGCCGCCCGGCACATCAGAGGTGGAATTGGCATTCGCGACGTTCTCCGACACCACACGCATCCGCGTGCTCTGTGCCTGGAGGCCCGTGCTGGCTATCGCCATTGCCGCTGTCAGTGGATCGCTCATGATGACTTCCCGTTATCTCGGCCCGCTGACGGCCTGACTCAACAGATTGACGTTCGATTTGTAGATGTTCGACACCAGCGCATATGACGTCACTGTGTCTGAGGCTTTCAGCATTTCCTGTTCAAGCGAAACACCATTACCTGACGGAACGAGTTCCCAGCTCTGGCTCTTGCCGTCCACCCGCAATTTGCCCCCAGCCGTAGAAGAAATGGGCAGATGCCCGAGCCTGGTGCGTTCCATCGTCACGGCGGCATTTTTCAGTTCCTCGGAAAATGGCTTCAGGTCACGCGTCACAAACTTCGGCGTATTGGCATTCGCGACATTTTCCGCGATCACCTCATGCCGCATCGCCAGATAGGACATTCGGTCACTTGCAACACCGAAAAGAGGTATCCCCATCAGATCCATGACACGAACTTCCTTTTGCTTACCGGCTCATAGTCCAGCACCGGCCTTAAGCGGGGATTTCAGTTTCAGAGAAAATTGATAATGCTGAGCTTGTTGATGCGAGCCGTGATCGAGAAGGTGCTTTCGATCTGCGTCATCACATGGGAAAGCCGAACCGCAGTCTCATAAGGGTCAACCTCTTCCAGTGCGGTGATCTGCTTTGCCATCAAGTCAGACATCAGCGAATGGCGTTCATTCGTGCGCTCGATCGACTGTTCCGACAGGCCGAGAATTGCCTGCTTCTGCTGGATCTTGAACATGCCAGCCTGAATATCAGCCATGGCAGCATCCAGAACTTGTCGATACTGGCCGGCGGGCATGGAGTCAGGATCAATAGCCGCAAGCGTATAGGCCGCGCGAAGCATCAGCCTCACGCCCTCCTCATTGGCACGCGCGCCGCCCGGTACATCTGTTGATGCGTCGATCTTCGCTGCAATGTCCTGGTCATTGCCATTGTAGAACGTCGCGCCGAAGTGATAATCCCCGTCGCTATGCGTGCTGTCGAAGACGGATGCAATGCCATCCGGACCGGAAAGAAGATTGGCAAGGCTCGCCGCATCTGTGACCGGCGGCTTGGCCGCGATCACATGCTGGATCACTTCCATCGGTGAGTATCCTGTCACGGGATGGGTAAGATGAGAGAGCTGGAGTGGCTGCACATCAATCACAGTCCCGGAGAAAAGCGAGCGACCGCCAAACGACGCATTCAGGGCGCTTTCAATATTTTCGATAAGATCCGCCGCTGCAGAAGGCATGAAACCAGCGGCAGTTTCACCGCTCAGCGCAGCGACAATCTTGGTGACAAAATCGTTCCCGTTCGACGTCAGATTGCTGAAGGCATGCTGCGTTACCTCAATGCGGGAGGAAAGCGTTTTGTTATTCAGGAGATATGACTGCGCCTCATTGTAGCTCTCACGCAGAAGGATATCGCGGCTTATCTGAGCGCCAAGCTTTCCCGCGACGTCAAAATGCTTTCCCGTAGCTTGCTCCTGCTGGAGTACCAAAAGCTGCTTCTGGGTGTCTGATATGGACTGCCTGCTGAGAAGTCCCATTCCCATCGTGGATACGTTACGGACGTTCATGGCATCACCCCTATCTCATGGCCTCGAAGAGCGAATCCAGCATGGCATTTGCCATCGAAATCACCTGCGCACTCGCGGCATAGCTTCGTTCAATCGAAAGCATTTTCTGCATTTCATCATCGATGTTCACGCCGTCGCGATTAAGCCGCGTATTGGAAAGTCCGGAGAGAACAAGCGACTGGGCCACATGGGCTCTGTCGGCATCACTGCGGATCTTCTGAATATCGGCGGTGGCGCTGGCCGCAAACTCGGTAAGCTTTGCGGCTGTCTGCAGCCCTGCCCCCGGATCGAACGCGAAGGTCTGGGAGAATACCGCCTGAAAAGCATGAACCTGCGTTGGATCACCTGCCGCACCCGCTACAGGAGCGTGGATACCATCGCGCAAGAGGGCGGCATTCGCCTCAACAAGCCCGTTCACTGAAAGCCGCCCGGCAAGCCCGGGCATATAGGTCAGCGGATCAACCGGCCCACCATTGTCCGTGAAGAGCCCCGTATCAGCGGGGGGGGCGCCCGCTACGGTTGCATCGGCATTCTGAAAGGCTGCGGCGACATTCGCGGCAAGCTCATCTGCCTGCTTCTGCACCAGCGGCATGATGCTGTCACGGATCTCGAACAATCCCGCCAGCGTGCCTTCGCCTATGGCGCCGGGATAGGTGCTGGAGAAAGATACATCCACCCCATCCACCATCAGCCCCGAAAGCGGCGAAGCAGCGGGCGGGGCTACATAGACTGAATTCGCCGGTATGATAGCAGCGGCCTGAAAGCCGAGTTCGTGAACCGCATTGTCGAGCAGCGTCACGCCGCCCTTCGTCATCACAACGACGCTGTGCCCGGACTGGATGACATTGATCGGCAGGTCCCGTGCAAGGGAATCCAGTAGTCGATCACGCTCATCCCGCAGGTCGCTTGTATCAATCCCCGCGCTTGCCTGCCCGGCAATCTGGCGATTCAGATCATCAATCCGATGGAGTGATGAATTGACGTTCCGCACGATGGAGTCGATCTGGGAGTCAGCATCCTCGCGCGCCTTCTGCACGCCACGATCAATGGTCTGGAAAGATGAGATAAGAGCTTCCGCTGCTGCAACGGCTGATTTCTGCAACGTCGCGTCTTCCGGGGCGTTGCCCAGCTCCTGCAACGCACGATCAAGCTTGCCAAGTGCGGAGGTGAGTGATCGCTCATCCTGCGGCTGGCCAACAAGATCGGTGAAGACAGTGAGCGAGGCAGACAGCACATCCTGTCGCCCTACTTTGGCGGCGACGATGCGCATGTCGCGGATCAGATATTCATCCACCTTACGGCTGATGCCCTGAACCTCGACGCCCATGCCGACGCCATTGACGATCCGATTTCCCAGATTCACGTCCTTGCGGACATAGCCTTGTGTTTGAGCATTGGCGATGTTCTGGCTGACGATGGCTGCCTGTGTCTGTGTTGCCTGAAGTCCGCTCATTGCAGACTGTATCGCCTGAGAAATGGTCATCTTTTCTGTCCTCAGTCTAAAGCCCTACCTCACCCATCAGCGCTTGAGGTTCGTCAGTTCCTGCAGCATCTCGTCGCCGGTCTGGAATATCTTGGCGTTGGAGGAGTAGGCCCGCTGTGTCTGGATGAGTTCGGTCAGTTCCTCGGCGATATCCACATTGGAGGCTTCAAGCGCACCTGAGATAATGTCGCCCGCTGGTCCCTTGCCAGCGTCCCAAAGGCGCATCGTTCCCGCATCCTGCGAGAGACGGAATGTGTTGCCATCTTCAGAGATGAGGCCGTTCGGGTTTGTCACATTCGCCAGCGGCACCTTGTAAACAGGCGTACGCTGCCCATTGTTGAACACCGCTGTCACGATGCCATCATCACCAATATCAACGCGAAGAAGCTCGCCCACCTGAGCACCATCGATGTTAATACGGTTCGGCGAGTAGTCGCCCACAAACTGCACCACACCGTTGAGCGAGTTGACCTCACCAAGACGCAGGTCAATCGTCTGCCCGTCAACCGTGGTGAGAGAGGCAACACCACCCGCAAAGGGCAGACCAGTGACGATAGAAGCAGGCGTGCCGGCATTCGCGCCCGTGGCATTGAAGACATAGTCAACCGTGCCGATGCTCGTGCCGTCATAGTCGAGAACATTGAGCGTCCATTGGTTCTCTACCGCCGTATCGGGCTGCCACTCCAGCGTCATGCGGCGCGCATTGCCAAGCGGGTCGTAATAGGTGACGGAGGTCTGAAGCGGAGCCACCGGCGTGCCTGTGCCGGTGAGCTGCATCGGTAGGTTTGCCGCAAAATCAACCACCGTGGTCGGCGCACCTGCAAAGCCGAGGCTCGCCACATTGATTGTCTGAAGATCGGCGAAGGAATCCTGAGACGGATTGGGAATAGTCGTCGTGCCGTTCGAATTGAGCGCATAGCCCTGCAGGTAAAACCCTGCCGAGTTCACGAGGTCGCCATTCTTGTCGATGGTGAAGGAGCCAGCCCGCGTCAGCGCATAGGTCGTGTCAGCGCCCGCGCCTGCATTGTTTGCGACAACGAAGAAGCCGCCGCCGCCAATCGCGAGATCGGTTGTGCTGGAAGAGGTGATGAGGCTGCCTGCGCTCGACACATCCATACGAACCGCAGGACGCACACCACCGGATGTATATTCAGTGCCGGTCGCCGCCTGCGTCACCATCGTGGTGAACTGCACATCGGCACGCTTGTAACCGATGGTGCTGGAGTTTGAGATATTATCGGCGAGCGCGCCGAACTTCATCGACTGCGCCTGGAGTCCGGAGACACCCGCCCGCATTGCACCCAAAACGCTCATGGATAGCTCCTTGCTTCATCATGTTGTCCCCGGTCATTCTGGACAGGAAGCAGAGCCCTTCTTGGGATGCAGCTTGGCAAGCTGGGACGCTGCCATATGTTGCGATGTTAGGAGCGCATGTTTAAGGCAGGAATAAAGATTCCGGCCTTTCTGCTGCGGGCAGCGCTTCTCACCCTTGGCTTGCGAGCACAAGAATAGTGATGCGCCGGTTGCGGGCATCAAACGCATCACCCTCAATCAGCGGTGTGCGGTCGCCATGCCCCTCGACACGCAGAATGCGATCCGCCTCCATGCCGCCTTCTACCAGCGCGCGTCGTGCCGCATTCGCACGATCAGCAGAAAGCTCCCAGTTGGAGTAACCATCTGCCGTGCGATAAGGCAGCGCATCCGTATGGCCGGTGATCATGATGCCGTTTGGAATATCCCGGATCACCTGCATGATAGCCGAGATGATCTCCGCCGCCTCGTTTTCCAGACGGGCAGACCCCACCGGAAACATCGAGAACTTGTTATCGTCCGTGATCTGTATGCGAAGCCCGTCCTTGTCGATATTGAGCTTCACATTATCCGAAAGGCCATTGTCTTCCAGAAGCTGCGTCAGCCGCGCGAGCAGTTCCATGCGCAAGGCTTCCAGTTCATCTCCCGGCCCGGTTCCTTCATGTAAAGAAGTATCAAGCTCAGACAGAAGCTTCTCCGGCGCATCCGGGTGCGCAACCAGTTCCTGATAAGCGTCGAGCGCAATCGCGTCATTCGGCTCGCCAAACGGATCATCAAATGTCCGGATCGCCGTTTCTTCCGGCGTGGCTGTAAGATCACTCCTGAGCTGCGCCATGGGGCTAACGCTCAGATCGCGCGCTTCATCTTTCGGCTTCGTGCCCTGCTCAGTCTGCGCGCCTTGCGGCACGCGCTTCTCGGTTCCAAGCGCGGAAACATAGGGAGGCGCTGTCATCGGATGGCCGAGGCGTCCCGCCCCGTCTGGCGCGTCTAGCGAACCTTGCGTGTCAGTCGTGCGACCGGCCAGCAGCCCGTCCGTGCCGGATGTGCCAGTTGAAACGGAAACAGGATTGAAATAGTTGGAGATACCGTCGCGCTGTTCTTTCGTCGTCGCATTGACTAGCCACATGAGCAGAAAAAACGCCATCATCGCCGTCACGAAGTCGGCGTAGGCAAGCTTCCACACGCCCATATGCCCGCCTTCGAGCTCCGGGTCATGCCGCCGTACTTTGACGATGACGACTTCCTGCGGTTCCGGCACCTTCTCTGCCACGGGCCTGCCCCTTACCACGGCATCACAATGTCATAGACTTGCTGCCCATAGCGAGGCTGCTGCACATCCGAGATCATGCCTCGCCCGCCATAGGCGATCCGCGCCTCGGCGATGTCCTTGTAGCCAATCTCGTTTGCTGCATTGATGTCCATGGGCCTGATCACGCCCGCCACACGCAGATCCCGCATCTCATAATTCACAAGCACTTCCTGACGTCCGGAAATGGCGAGGTTACCATTCGGCAAGACATCGATCACGACAGCGGCAATCCGAAGCCTGATCTGTTCCTTCCGGTCAATATCACCGCTGCCCCGACTGCGGCTTCGACTTGAACCCTGAACCGCAGGATTCAGTTCAAGCTCGTTGATCGCATCCGTCGCAATATCCTCAAGCCCAAAAAGTGCCTGCAGCGATGCGTCTTCGGATGCTTCCCGGCTGCGCTGACTTGTATTGTTGAGTTTTGCGCGATCATCAATATCGATCAGCACGGTCACGATATCGCCGATCTGCTTTGCTCTCACATCAATAAAAAATTCTTTGTTACCCGGCGACCAAAGCGATGCGAAAGCGCGTGGGGTTGGTTCATCGACGGGCATGGGGATCGAGATCTGGCGCGCGATTTCGCCATCATGTTTCGCCGCCACCATCGGGCTGAAATCCGGCGCTGCTCCGACACGCGAAAGCCTGTCGCATCCACCGAGCGCTACACAAGCCGCCATTAGAAATACGAGCTTCTTCATTCTTCGCCCTTACCTGCCAATATCGACCTGGCTGTAGCCACTTACCGTTGCGTAGAGGACTGACCCCGTATCCGGGTTCGTCACGCGCACCGTTTCGCCCATTGCCCCATCTTGCGCGGAAACCACCCGCAGGCTGAGTTCGAGCCCGCCCTGGGTGTAGCGTGCATGCACACGCTTGTTCCGCTCGACCAGCACAGGCTTGCCAACCGTCAGCGAAGAAATCGCATGCCCCGGCAACAAGGTGCGTTTGGCCTGCATTCCGGCAATATCATCCACATTTGTCACGCTGTCGGGGCGCAGGCGCCGCGCAGGTATCTCGATCCTCTGCAAATCCGCCTTCGAGATTAGACTGCCCGCCTGAATGCGGGTCGCAGGCGCGACGGCATAAGCCATTTCTTCAGCTCCCGCCCCAGGAGGAGAGAACGCGAAACAAGCAACAAGAGAAAGCGACCAGATGCGATGCCTCATCACCATCACCTCATATTCGTGGCGGTACTCGACATCTGATCTGCCGTTTCGATAACTTTGGAATTCATCTCATAGGCGCGCTGAGCGGAGATGAGATCGGTGATCTCTTGAACCGAGTTCACATTGGAACTCTCAAGAAACTTGTGACGGATTTTGCCGAAGCCATCGTCAGAAGGCACACCGACAACAGGCGCGCCCGATGCCGTCGTTTCGGCAAACAGATTGTCTCCCAGCGCATCAAGGCCGATTTCATTGGCAAAAACCGCGACTTGGATCTGGCCTACATTCACCGGCTCGACCTGATCGGGAACGGTCGCAAAAACCTGGCCACTTTGATTGACAGTCACGTCAATCGCATTTTCAGGAATAGCTATCCCCGGCTGCAACACAAAGCCGTCTGGCGTAACGAGTTGCCCTTCCGGTGACTTCTGAAAGGCGCCAGCGCGCGTATAGGCCGTTTCACCATTTGGCAGATCAATCATGAAATAACCGGGCCCCTGAAGCGCAAGGTCAAACGTGTTGCCTGTTTCCATCAGGCTGCCCTGAAGCGCAACACGACGTACCGCTGTCGTCTTCACACCAAGACCGATCTGGATTCCGGCGGGGATGATGTTACCCGCGTCGGTCGATTCCGCCCCCTGCCGCCGCTCGGTCTCATAAAAAAGATCGGTGAACTCCGCCCGCGCCCGCTGAAAAGCGGTCGTATTCATATTCGCGATATTGTTCGAAATCACTTCGACATTCGTCTGCTGTGCCATCATGCCTGTCGCAGCAATGCTCAGAGCCCTCATGTCACTCTCCTTTGTCCTTCATAACCGCCTTCTACTCGATGCGACCGATCGTACGGATCGCGTTTCGCGCGGTTTCATCGCCTCCTTCAACCAGCGTTTGTGCACGCTGATAGGCGGCTGAAATGTCGATAAGCTGCGTCATCGCCAGCACGGCGTTGACGTTTGAAAGTTCAAGCGTCCCCTGCATAAGCTCAATGCCTTCGGCTGGTGTCACAGCTCCGCCGCCGGCATAGAGACCTCCCGCCTCATGCGCCAACGCGCCTTCATCGGCGGCCTGAACAATCTCAATACGTCCGAAAACGCGTTCGCCATCACCTATGGTGCCGTCCTTCATGATCTGAAGTGTGCCGGCATCCTCCGGGATTTCGATAGGCGCGCCGCCCGTGCCAAGCACTTCATAGCCCGCATGATTTACGAGTGTTCCCGCCGGATTCAGATGCAGGCGGCCGTCACGCGTAAGGCGTGCGCCGTTTCCCGTCTGAACCTGCAGCCACCCCTCACCCCGGACCGCCACATCGAGCGGATTTCCCGTTTCGCGGAACGCGCCTGCTTTCCTGTCCGTGTAGCTGAACTTGTCCACCACATAGGAAACACTCTGCCGATCGTGCGTCTTTTCCAGGTGACTGTCGAAAAGAACAGCCTCCCCGCGAAAGCCGACTGTGTTCACATTCGCGATGTTGTTGGCCAGCACATCAAGCTGCTGCCGAAGCGCAAGTTGGCTGGAAAGCCCCACGTAAATCTGCGTCTGCATCGCCTCGTCCCGGTTCCATCTCAGCTTTGAACGTGGGTTTAACCTGAGGCAGGCAGTTTAAACGGGCGTTTCGATTTCAACCGGACAGGCATAAATGAGAACAGTCAACACATCGGGGCGGGCGAGCGGGCATCTGAAAATGAAGCTGCTCGCAACCACCATGCTGATCTCCCTGTCTTTTCCCGGCGCAGCCTTGGCAATGGATAGCGCCCACAGCTTTCTTGAAAGCCGTCAGAACCTCGAAAGACAGATCGCAACCGCGAAAGGTGATGAGCAGGTCAATGCACGCATGCTGCTCATGAAGCTCTATATGGAGCGTGG
>JBAYOU010000014.1:0-11705 GCA_041678065.1 Parvibaculum sp.
CTTTTCATCGACAATTGCGCCGTCTGCCATAGTGTGACGGCGGAGGGTGGGCCAGGCTATCCCAACCTCACAGAGGGCTCACCGCTTTGGGGCCGCGATGCAGAAACCATTGCCGAAACAATCCGTGTCGGCATCAATTCCGGCCATGACGAAACCCGCTTTGCGCAGATGATGGCATTTGGCCGGGACGGCCTTCTCGACCGGGCAGATGTAAGCAATGTTTCTGCCTATGTGCGGTCTCTTTCGGGCCAGCCTCTATCTGCCGCGGAACAACGCCGCGTGGCACAGGGCGAGGAGGTTTTCGCAGAGAATTGTGCCTCCTGTCACGGCGAGGACGCAAGAGGCAACAGGGAACTTGGTGCACCCGATCTCACAGATGATTACTGGGTCTATGGCGGTGATGCGCAATCGGTTTTCCGTACCATCTTCTTTGGACGACAGGGGCACATGCCTCATTGGGAAGAACGTCTGCGCCCGGCAGAAATCAACACGCTTGCGCTCTATGTTGCGTCGCTCGGTGAGAAGACGGAATGATGGCACCTCCTGTCCAGAGAAAACGCCTCTTTGACGACAAGCGCTCGCTTGTATTTCTGGCGCTTGCTGTGGGGGCCATCCTGCTCATCGTCGCCAATGTGCATCTCGTTCAAGTCGCGGTGACATCACAGCCGGACTGTGTACCCCATCTGAAATCTGCCGATGGCGAAGGTGCCTACCGCGCCGCGCGATCGGCCTGCTAGGAAGAGGACAATGGCTACACACGCAAAAGCCGAAAATGCGCCCCTGCCCGCCTATCTGTTACGTCGACGGAATCTTCCGGCAAGCGCTGCATTTCGGTGGCTCGCTGCCGGGTGGCGCGATCTCTGGCACAGTCCGTTGCCAAGCCTTGCCTATGGGCTTGCGGTGTTCCTTGTCTCCCTGGTCGTGATCTGGGGCCTGTTTCAACTCCAGCTCGACTATATTCTCTTTCCGGCACTTGCAGGCTTCATGGTTCTCGGGCCACTGGTAGCTATTGGCCTCTATCAGAAAAGCCGTGCCATAGAGGAGGGCCGCGAGATCGGCCTTTCACGGATGATCTTCGTCAAGGCAGCCTCCGGGGCGCAGGTATGGTTCACCGGTGCCATTCTCAGCCTGTTGATGCTTGCCTGGATGCGCGCCGCCGTCATCATCTATGCGCTCTTTTTTGGGTTGCGCCCCTTTCCGGGGCTCGATGACATTGTGCCTATGCTGACGACAACGCCGATTGGCTGGGCGATGCTTCTTGTCGGCACGAGTGTCGGCGGGCTTTTTGCGGCCTTCTCCTTTGCCATCAGCACCTTTGCCATTCCCATGCTGCTTGCAGAACGCACAGATGCATTCACCGCAATGGGGACAAGCATTTCCTATGTGTGGAACAATCTTGCCGTCATGATCACATGGGGCGCAATCGTGCTGGTGTTGTTCCTTGCATGCCTTGCAACCGGCCTTCTCGGCCTCATCGTGATTTTTCCGCTGCTCGGCCATGCGACATGGAAGAGCTACAAGGTGATTGTCGAGGAGGCGCGCGTCTAGTCGCTGCATTTACAGCGAGCGGCTGCCTTTGCATCCACAACGTCAAAGCGTGGCCCGCGCCGCTCATTCTCATTGACGTTCGGCACGAAGAAATCAGGGGGCGACAATGCGATATCCGCGAGGGTGTACTTGTCGAGCGTGTTGACGAAGGAAGACAGCGCTTCATTCAGCACCGTCGCCAGCTCGCATTTGCGCGTGAGGACGCATTGATTGCCGGTGGCGAAACATTCCACCAGTGCGAAATCCGGTTCTGTCTTGCGGATGACCGCGCCGAGATTGATGTCTTCCGGCCGCATCCCGAGTGTGAAACCGCCGGACCTTCCGCGCACCCCCCTCAAGAAGCCACTCCTTGTCAGGGTATTGACCACCTTCATCAGATGCGCCTTTGACACGTCATAGACCTTCGCCGTCTCGTCAATGGTGATGAGGCGATCCTGCTGGCTTGCCGCATACATGAGAACGCGCAACGCATAGTCGGAAAGTGTAGTGAGACGCATACGGATAACCCGGAGAAAAAGACTGAACGGTAGGATATTGCCTGCGACAATCAAGATAATGTCTGCAGCCGACACAAGCTATATAATATATATGATATAACTCTTTTCTGCGAGACCAGATCGCGGAACGCTTCGGAGGAGCCTCTATGAGCATTCGCCAGATTGCCCTTTTCAGTTATGGCTTCCGGACATTTTTTCTCGGCGGCGCGCTCTGGGCCTTCCTTGCCATGTTGATCTGGATTGGCCTGCTAGCAGGTGAAGCCTTTCCCCTCGGCCTCGCCCCTGCAGCATGGCATGCGCATGAGTTCCTGTTCGGCTATGTCGGCGCCATCATTGCGGGTTTCCTGCTTACCGCTGTCCCCAACTGGACGGGCCGCACACCACTGCAGGGTGTGCCGCTTCTTTCTCTTTTCATTCTCTGGCTTGTGGGGCGCATCGCTTTTCTGCTTGCAGGGCAGATTGGCTATCTCGCCGCGGCCATTGCAGACAGCATTTTCCTTGTTGCGCTCGCCGCGTTTGTGTTTCGCGAAGTGATGACGGCAGAGAACAAGGGTAATATCCGGATCGCGGTTATCCTCTCGGTCCTGGCGCTCGCTAACATTCTTTTTCATGTCGAGATCATCACGCAAGGTCAGCCAGTGTTCACCTTGCGTGGCACGATTTCGCTTATCGTGATTCTTATCAGTGTCATCGGCGGGCGTGTTGTTCCTAATTTCACGCGCAACTGGCTCATGAGACGGGGCGACACACGCGTGCCCACCCCTACGGGTCGTTTCGATCAGGTGGTGCTTGCCAGCAGTGTGATGGCGCTCGCCTTCTGGACCTTCCTGCCTGAGTTGCCTGTCACAGCGCTGTTCCTTTTTGCGGTGGGCATCATGCATGCCGTTCGCCTCGGGCGCTGGTCTGGATGGCGGACGGGCGCTGAACCGATCGTTCTCATCCTGCATATCGGTTATGCGTTTGTGCCTCTCGGCTTTGTGCTTGTTGCGTTGTCTTTCGTCTGGCCGTTCGACATCCCGCTCTCGGCGGCGCTCCACGCCTGGACGAGTGGTGCGATGGGCGTGATGACACTCGCTATCATGACCCGGGCAACAAGAGGCCATTGCGGCCACCCTCTGACAGCGCCCCCAGCCACACAGTTCATCTATCTTATGGTGGTTGCCGCGGCGCTTCTCCGGCTTTCAGAGATCATTATCCCAGATGCCGCACTTATGCTCCGTGTCGCATCAGGCGGAACGTGGCTTGTGGCGTTCGCGGGATTTATCGTGGCCTATGGCCCGATGCTGCTGCGGCCGCGGGCGGGATCAGCCCAGGGCTGATATCCCGCTCCGCAACACACATCATGATCGGCGATCAGATGACGCCGAGCGCTTCCATGGCTTCCGCGACGCGCACAAAACCCGCTATGTTGGCGCCGAGCACATAGTCGCCCGGCGAGCCATACTCCTCTGCCGTCTGCGCGCAGAGGTCGTGAATGCCGACCATGATGGCGCTGAGGCGCGCTTCCGTCTGCTCAAAGGACCAGCTATCGCGCGAGGCATTCTGCTGCATCTCAAGAGCGGAGGTTGCCACACCGCCCGCATTCGCGGCCTTGGCAGGGCCAAAGAGAATGCCAGCCGAACGGAAGGCGGCAATAGCGTCCGGTGTGGAAGGCATGTTCGCGCCTTCCCCAACGGCCAATACACCATTCTTGATGAGCGTGCGTGCGTCCTTGCCGGTCAGCTCGTTCTGCGTTGCGGAAGGCATGGCGACATCGCAAGGCACATCCCAGATAGAACCACCCTCGACATAGCAAGCCTTGCCCTTCTTGCGCTTGGCGTATCCGGAAATACGTTCGCGGCGCTTCTCCTTGATCTCCTTCACAAGATCAAGGTCGATGCCATCCTCATCAACGACATAGCCATTGGAGTCCGAGCAGGCGACGACCTTGCCGCCAAGCGCAATGATCTTTTCCATCGTGTAGATCGCCACATTGCCAGAGCCTGACACGACAGCGCGCTTGCCCGCAAAATCGGTGTCACGGGTGCGCAGCATGCACTGCACGAAGGTGGTGGCGCCGTAGCCCGTCGCTTCCTTGCGGGCACGAGAGCCACCGTAAATCAGACCCTTGCCCGTCAGCACACCGGCTTCGTAGCGATTGGTGATACGCTTGTACTGGCCGAACATGTAGCCGATCTCGCGTGCACCCACGCCAATATCGCCCGCGGGCACATCCGTATACTCACCGAGGTGACGCTGCAGCTCCGTCATGAAGGATTGGCAAAAGCGCATGATCTCGCCATCAGAGCGGTCCCGCGGGTTGAAGTCCGACCCGCCCTTGCCGCCACCAATGGGCAGCCCCGTCAGCGCGTTCTTGAAGGTCTGCTCGAAGCCAAGAAATTTGATGATGCCGAGATTGACCGACGGATGAAACCGGATGCCACCCTTATGCGGGCCAAGCGCCGAATTGAACTGAACGCGGAAGCCCCGATTTATATGATACTGACCTTCGTCATCCATCCACGGAACGCGGAAGATGATCTGCCGCTCCGGCTCGCAGATACGTTCGATCAGTGCGCTGTTCGCATATTGGGGTCGTTTGGCCACCACTCGACCGATGCTTTCCAGCACCTCGGTAACCGCCTGGTGAAATTCGGTTTCGCCTGCATTTCTTCTCAGAACTTCTGCAAGGATCGGTTCGATCTTCTCGTCGATTTTAATCACGATAACGTCTCGTCAATCAGAGAATCCAAAACGGGAAAAGCCGTCTCAGCCCGGGTAATGCGCTCGCGTGCCAACGCTTGGAAGCATCCCAGATCCAGAGAGGTTGTTTTCAAGCGACACTGTTAGACGATGCTGGCCCGAACATCCACTTTTCCCTTCACGAAAAAGAATATGGATAATTTCGCCTACTCCCGAAGATGGGAGTCGGTCGCATGCTCGAAGGCCGCCAGCCAATCCCTCAATAACCCCTTGTCTTCCTTGGAAAACCGCGCCCGTTCTACCAGGCTCTCGAAGCTGTCTCCAGGGTGACATTGCTCGTATTCCCGCATCGCGTGGCTAATTATCCCGGCATGATGCTCTGTTGCAGGCAAGCCTACAGGGGTCAGAATCCCGTTCAGACATATCGTGAGTTGCATCAGAGATGCCTCAACGGACTCTGTTTTCGGGTCTTGGGCAGCCATATACGGCTCGGTCTGTCCTGCAATCCGCGCCATACCATGCCCCGCAGGCCATTAAACATATGCGTATAATATATTTATTATGACAAACATGACTGCGGCATTGTGAGGCAGGTTAGCCCGATGAGCCCCCTATTTGCCCCCGCGCAGATATTCGGCAAGGACGACAGCCTGATTGTGGGCTTCATCCTTCGCCCCATAGAGAAGCGTTGCCGTTCCGCACCCGAGGACGTCCTTCAGGCGTTGAACTTCCCCGGCATTGTCGTCGAGCTCTGCGCGGTACATGCGGCGGAATTCGTCCCAACGGTCGGGATCATGACCAAACCATTTGCGCAAGCTGGCACTCGGCGCGATCTCCTTGTGCCATAGTTTCAGCTTTGCTTCTTCCTTACTGATCCCGCGCGGCCATACGCGATCAACGAGCACCCGTACGCCGTCGCCGCGCGATGGCTTTTCGTAAATGCGTTTGATTCTGATCTTCGCCACGATGAAACCTCGCGGGAATGTCGTGCATGGAAGTTAGCTGGATAAACAGGAACTATATCGCAAATCCCGCCTGACAAGTGGTCTGCAGCCGGATGATGCTATTTGCCTGCCGGGTCGAATAGGCGGAAAAAGGCGGCAAGTGTGAGATCAAGATGCAGCTCGGTCTCTTCCTGGGTGAGGTCGATCTCCTCACCGCACAATACTTTCATGTGGAAGGGACCAAGAACAAGCGCGATAAAGGTGCTTGCCGCACGCATCGGGTCATCGATCGTGAGTTTGCCGCGTGCGGATTGCTTGTCGAGATAATCCGCCACGATCTCATGGCCAAGCCCCGGACCTGCACGGTAGAAGATCGTTCCGACTTCGGGGAATTGAGGCACTTCAGCAACGATGACGCGGAGCAGCGACATTTTTGGTTGCTGAAGGACACCCTCAAGAAAGAGCTTCGCTATCTCGCGCAGGGCTTCTGGCGGTTCCTTTCCGTCCAGCGTGTCGAAATCTAGGTGGCCGAAGAAGTTCTCGCACTCCTCTTCTATCATCGCCTGAAAGAGTCCGGCCTTGCCGCCGAAAAGATCGTAAAGCGTTGCAAGTGACCCGCCTGAGACGCCCACAATGTCGTTGAGGCTTGTAGCGCCATAGCCCTGCCGAAGAAAAACCTGCCGCGCGGCCTCCAGAATGGCTTTCCGCCTCTTCTCCCGGCGGTTTGGTGCATTTTTTCTTTTCAGCGCCTGCATTCACCTGCTCCTCATCGACGGTCCGGCACCCGGCTCGCCCTCATTGTGCGGCCTCTTCTGTCGTGTGCTCGAAACCGCCGCCGCCCAGAACCTTGTATAGGTTGACGGTATTGCTGACCTGCGCAAGCTGGGTGCGGATAAGCTCCTGTTGCGCTGCGTAAAGCGATCGCTGCGCGTCAAGCAGTGTCAGATAGCTGTCGATGCCGCTGCGGTAGCGGCGCTCCGCGAGCGAGTAGCTTTCTGCTGTCGCATCCACGAGTGAGCGCTGTGCCGCTGTCTGCCCATCATAGGTACCCTGCCCCGCCAGCGCGTCTGCCACTTCGCGGAACGCTGTCTGGATCGCCCCTTCATAGCGAGCGACATGGATTTCGCGCTCCACCTCGGCAGCTCTAAGATTGGCGAGGTTCCGCCCGCCTTCAAATATGGGAATGCTGATCTGGGGCATGAAGCTCCATGCACCTGACCCTGGCTCGAACAGGCCGGAAAGGGAACTGCTTGCCGTGCCGCCTGACGCCGTCAACGAGATGCGTGGGAAAAATGCCGCGCGCGCCGCGCCGATATTCGCGTTCGCGCCGCGAAGCAAATGCTCCGCCTGCCGAATATCCGGTCTGTTTTCAAGAAGGTTGGATGGCAGACCGATCGGCAGATCGGCAACGAAATTCTCGATATCCTGCGCTTCATCAAGCGCTGCTTCATCAATCGGTGCGCCAACGAGAAGGGCCAGCGCATTCCGATCCTGAGCAACCTGACGGACAAAAGCGTAGCTGTTCACCCGTGCCGTCTCGACGGCTGTCTGCGCCTGCGCCAGTTCGAGCTTTGATGAAACGCCGCGATCAAAGCTCATCTTGATCAACTTGTAGGAATCTTCCTGCGCCGCCAGCGTTTCCTCGGTGAGCTTGAGCAGTCTTTGATCGGCCTTGAGTGTCAGATAAGCATTCGCCACTTCAGCAATCAGAGTGATCTGTGCTGCACGGCGCGCTTCCTCGGTTGCGAAATATTCACGCAAAGCCTGCTCGTTCAGGCTACGCACGCGCCCGAAGAGATCAAGCTCATAGGCTGCCACACTTGCCTGCACGCCATAGCGCGTCCCTGTGACCGCTTGTCCGGTACCAGAGAGATCGCCCGGCACCCGCTCGCGCGCCATATTTCCTTCGCCCCGAATAGCCGGCAGCAATTCCGACCGCTGGACGCGATAAAGGGCCCGGGCGCGCTCCACATTCAGCACAGCCTCGCGCAGGTCACGATTATTCTCGAGCGCCTGCTCAATCAGACCGCGCATCGTGTCGGAGAGAAAAAAGTCCCGCCAGCCAAGCTCTGCCAGATCCACGCCTTTCTCCGCCGCCTTGCCATAAGCGGGGCCCAACGGCCAGTTCTGCGGGATGGGCGCGCCCGGACGCTCATAATCCGGTGCAAGCGTACAAGCAGCGAGAAGAAGCGAGGCTGCGAAGAGAGGAAGAAATTTTCTCATCAATCAATTTCCGATTCCGGTGCGGCGACTTTTGTCCACCCCCGCGAGAAGAAGCGCTGAACGACCACAAAGAAGAGCGGCACAAAGAAGATTGCGAGAATTGTCGCCGAGATCATGCCACCCACGACACCAATGCCGATGGCATTCTGGCTACCCGAGCCAGGACCAGACGCCGTTGCGAGCGGCAACACGCCAAGGGTGAAAGCAAGCGACGTCATGATGATCGGGCGGAGGCGCAACTGCGCAGCATGCAGCGTCGCCTCCATTAGCCCCTCGCCCTTCTGGTAGAGGTCTTTGGCGAACTCGACAATCAGGATCGCGTTTTTTGCTCCCAAGCCGATAGTGACGAGCAGCCCAACCTGAAAGTAAACGTCGTTCGACAGACCCGTCAGCGTGGCGGCCAACACCGCGCCCAGCACACCCAGCGGCACGACGAGCATCACCGATACCGGGATTGACCAACTCTCATAAAGGGCTGCAAGACAGAGAAAGACAAAGAGGATCGAGAGCGCATAAAGCGCTGGTGCCTGCGCGCCTGCCTGGCGCTCTTCATAGGACAAGCCTGTCCACTCGATACCGATGCCTTCCGGGAGTTGAGCAGCCAGCTTCTCCATTTCGGCCATCGCATCGCCAGAGCTTACACCGGGCGCGGCTGCACCCTGGATCTGGCGGGACGAGGAGCCGTTGAAACGCTCCAGCCTTGGCGAACCATACATCCAATCCGTCGTTGCAAAGGCGGAAAACGGCACCATCTCGCCATTCGCATTGCGCACATGCAGTTTGTAGACATCTTCGGGCAACATGCGGTAAGGCGCGTCCGCCTGCAGATAGACTTTCTTCACGCGGCCCTGGTCGATGAAATCATTCACATAGACCGAGCCCCATGCAGCAGCAAGCGTGCTGTTGATGTCGGCAAGCGACAGGCCGAGCGAAGCCGCCTTTTCCTTGTCAACATTCACGCGAAATTCAGGCGTGTCATCAAGACCGTTGGGACGCACACCCATCAGTTTCGGATTTTGCGCGGCCATGCCAAGAAGCTGGTTACGTGCCTCGATGAGTTTTTCATGACCAAGCCCCGCCCGGTCAATGAGTTGCAAATCGAAACCTGATGCAATTCCGAGTTCTGCAATCGCTGGCGGAATGATGGCAAATGCCATCGCGTCTTTCATGGAGGCGAAGAACCCCATGGCGCGCTGCATGACGCTGAAGGCACTCGTCTCATCCGTACCGCGCTCGTCAAACGGACGCAGATTGATGAAGGCCATGGCAGAGTTCTGTCCGGCGCCAGCAAAATTGAAGCCGACAACCGAGAACATACCCGCGACGGACTCCTTCTCATGTTCGAGGAAATAATCTTCCACCAGCTTCATGGATTCACGCGTGCGCTCGGCCGTGGCGCCGGCAGGTGCAGTCACCAGCGCCAGCATGAAGCCCTGATCCTCATCCGGGAGGAAGGATGTTGGCATCCGCAGGAAGAGAAGGCCGAGTACGGCAACGATGACCACGTAGATCGCCATATAGCGAACTGGTCCCGCAAGGAAGCGCTTCACGCCCTTTTCATAGGAGCGTGTACCGCGACCAAACATACGGTTGAACCAGCCAAAGAAGCCTCGCTTCTCCTCACCGTGGTTCGTACCGGGCTTCAGCATCGTCGCGCATAGAGCCGGGGTGAGGACCAGCGCCACAACCACGGAGAGCATCATGGCTGAAACGATGGTCAACGAAAACTGCCGATAGATCGCGCCAGTGGAACCGGGGAAGAACGCCATTGGAATGAGCACAGCGCTCAGAACCACACCGATGCCCACAAGCGCACCTGTGATCTGCCCCATGGATTTTCGTGTGGCTTCTCTTGGCGACAAGCCTTCTTCGTTCATCACGCGCTCGACGTTTTCCACCACTACGATGGCGTCGTCCACGAGCAGGCCGATGGCAAGCACCATGCCGAACATGGTGAGCGTGTTGATACTGAAGCCAAAGGCCGCGAGGATGCCGAATGTACCGAGCAACACCACCGGCACCGCAACAGCGGGGATGAATGTCGCGCGAATGTTTTGGAGGAAAAGATACATCACGAGGACGACCAGAACGATCGCTTCGATAAGCGTCTTGATCACCTCGTTGATCGACAGGCGAACGAACGGCGTCGTGTCATAAGGAATGACAGCCTTGAGGCCTTCGGGGAAAAAGGGTTCGAGTTCCGCAAGCCTTGCCCGCACGCCATCTGCCGTGTCGAGCGCATTGGCACCTACAGCAAGCCGGATCGCGATACCGGAAGCCGGCGACCCATTATAGCGGCCAATCGTCTGGTAATTTTCCGCGCCGATCTCCACACGCGCCACATCCTTCAGGCGCACCTGCGAGCCGTCTTCGTTCACGCGCAGCAATATGTTCTGAAACTGCTCGGCCGTTTCGAGGCGTGTCTGCGCGGTGACCGTTGCGTTGAGCTGCTGGCCTTCCACCGCCGGCCGCGCGCCGAGCTGGCCTGCGGAGACTTCAGCATTCTGAGCCCGGATAGCAGCAGTAATGTCGGAGATCGACATGCGGAAGCTTTGCATCTTCTGCGGATCGATCCAGATGCGCATTGCATGCTGCGGCCCGAAAAGCTGCACCTCGCCAACGCCATTCACGCGGCTTAGCGGGTCCTGAATATGGGACGCTACATAGTCGGCGATTTCGGTTTCGTTGAGACTTCCATCTTCCGAGATGAAGGCGACGACAAGCAGGAAACTCTCTGCTGACTTCGCAACCGTAACGCCTTGTTGCTGCACTTCCTGCGGCAGCAGAGGCAGAGCGGCCTGCAACTTGTTCTGAACCTGCACTTGCGCAATATCGGGGTCCGCTTCCGGCTCAAAGGTGAGCATGACGCTCGCCATGCCCGAAGAGTCGCTGGTTGAGGACATATAGCGCAAGTGGTCGATGCCGCTCATGCGCTGCTCGATCACCTGCGTGACCGCATTCTCGACCGTGCGCGCAGATGCACCGGGATACACCGCCGTCACCGTAACTGAGGGCGGCGCAATTGCCGGATACTGCTCGACAGGAAGCTGAGTGATTGATAGCAGCCCTGCCAGCATGATGGTAATTGCGATGACCCAGGCGAAAACGGGCCGATCAATAAAGAAACTCGCCATGATACGTTAATGCCTCGTTTGAACCGGGTCTGATCTTGCGGCGCTTGGTGTGGTGTTCAGGGGTGCGGTTGCTAGCGCTGCGTGTCGTCACCGGCTGCTTGCCGTTCGGCCCCCGCTTCCACCGGATTGACCTCAGCGCCCGGACGAAGCTTCTGCACCCCGGCAACCACAACGCGATCCCCGGCCTTTAGCCCTTCCGTCACCAGCCACTTGTCACCAATGGCACGCGTCGCCATGACGGGATGCTGCATTGCCTTATTGTCTTCACCGATGAGCCAGACGCTCCCCTTGCCGTCCGGTGAGCGCGTCACACCCTGCTGCGGCACAAGAATGGCGTTTTCCAAAACACCCTGCTTCACGATGGCGCGGACAAAGAGACCCGGCAGCAGTTCGCCATTGGGATTAGGGAAGATCGCACGAAGCTGAACCATGCTCGTATCAGGCGCAACAGTGACGCCTGAGAACTGGAGTTCGCCCGTGCCGCCATATTGCTCCTCACTGCCTTCCAGCTTCAGTGTGACGGGCGCCTTGCCATCCCTCGCGCCCTGAATGCGGCCTTCGGCCATAGCCCGCTTGAGCCGCAGGAGATCAGATGCGGATTGGGTGAGGTCCACATAGATTGGATCAAGCTGAGTGACAGTCGCGAGTTCGGTTGCCTGATTTGCCGTGACGAGCGC
>JBAYOU010000015.1:0-11602 GCA_041678065.1 Parvibaculum sp.
CGCGCTTCCGGGCAATGCGCGATGCGCACCGGACCGCCTGCCCCATTGCCGAAAGGGAGCGTGACGCCGAAGCGCTTCGCGATCTCGTCGATCAGCGCTGCATCACCCTCGCTACTGGCAAAGCGCACCTCTACCGTCTTTACCGCGCGCGCCTGTGCGGAACTGCGGTCGAGAATTTCACCGACTGCTGCAAGCGCGTTCCCGCTCCACTCCGCCCGCAGGCTCGCAACAAGGTTCGCCTGGCTTTTCAGTATGATGCCGTCATCAAGTATCTTGAGGTTATTCGCGGCGAGCGTTGCACCTGTGGAGGTGATATCCACGATCACTTCCGCCGTACCGGCCGCGGGCGCACCTTCGGTCGCGCCCAGGCTTTCGACGATACGATAGCCGGTCAGCCCGTGCTCTGCGAAGAAACGGCGCGTCAGGTTGAAATATTTTGTTGCAACACGAAGCCTCCGCCCACGCCTGGTGTGGAAAGCAAGCGCCACATCATCAAGATCGGCCATGGTGGAGACATCGATCCAGCTTTGCGGTACGGCGACGACCACATCTGCATGACCGAAGCCAAGCGGCAGCAGCAGATCAACATCCCGCTCGGGCGCGGCAAGCTTTTCGCGAATGAGATCCTCGCCCGTCAGGCCGAGATGAATCTGGCCTTGCTCCAACTGGCCCGCAATTTCGGATGCGGAGAGAAAGGCGATCTCGACATTGGCAATGCCATCGAGGCGGCCCGTATAGCCGCGCCCGCCATCCTGCCGCACCTTGAGCCCCGCCCGCGCAAAGAAAGCATTGGCGTTTTCCTGAAGCCGGCCCTTGGAAGGAAGGCCGATCACGAGTTTGTCGCTCATTGGCCCCTCTCCTTCGCAACGGCTGCAAGCAGCCGTTCAATACCGACCGCACAGCCAACGGCTGGCACCTGCGTCTCGGCGCCAAGCGCTGCGAGCAACCCGTCATAGCGGCCGCCGCCGCAGATCATTGCGTCAGCGCCGAGTGCGTTTACGCGGAACTCAAAAACGAAGCCCGTATAATAAGCCATGTTGCGGCCGAAGCCCGTGGCAAAACGGGCACGGGAAAGGTCCACACCCGCCTTCGCCGCCAGCGTCATACGGCGCTCGAAACGGATAATCGCATCGCCGAGCGAAATCCCTGCGCCAGAGGCAAGCGCTTTGATGCGTGCAATACTTTCTTCCGGTGTGCCCGACACGGCGAGGAAATCCGCAATCAGCTTCACCGCCGCCGCAGGCACAGAGGAGGAGGCAAGCTCGGCCTGCTCAAGCAGTCTTTCAGCCACCTCTTCCACGGTGCGCCCGCCCACAGGTGCGATGCCCGCGAGTTTCAACACATCCTCGATAACGTCCTTCGCCTGTGCTTCATCAAGCCCGCCAAGTGCGGAGATGAGCGCCTGTTTGTCGCCCGCTTCTGCCGTGCCGTCACCAGCGGCGAGGCGGTCGAGCAATTCGCGGAAATAGTCCGGGCGCCAGAAGTGACGCTTCAGACGTGCGCGCCAGCCGGGCGGCAGATCGAGTGCATCGATCAGCGCATCAAAAAGGGCGAGATCGCCCATCTCGATATCATAGGATTTGAGTCCTGCATCGGCGACCGCGCGGGCGGCGAGCGCCATGACTTCGGCATCCGCTTCTTCCGCATCCGCGGCCCCAAGACATTCGAGACCCGCTTGCGTGAACTCTCGCAGTTTCGTCGAGCCGCGCTGCTGATAGCGATAGACCGGGCCGACCGAGCAAAGCTTCTTTTCACCGCCACCCGCTTCCAGATAGAGACGGCATACGGGGATTGTCAGTTCCGGGCGCAGGCAAAGCTCATCGCCCTCGGGGTCGGTGAACACATACATGCGGCGGCGAATATCCTCGCCGGACATATCAAGAAAAATATCGGCAGGCTGGATCGCAGGTGCCGAGACGGGCGCATAACCCGCCTTCTCGAAGCCGCCACGCACCGAGGCCGCAAGCGCCTCGCGGGCGCGCAGTCTTTCGCCTTCCAGTGCTGCCATTGCAGTCAAAGACATATCGGATACTTCCCGGCCCGCCGTTTCTTTCCGATCCGGGCCTTATCTAACATGGAAATGGTAAATATCGAGAAAGAGGAATGACGGCTTATCAGCCGTGATGCGGGTAATGTCGGGCGAGCATGGCCCGGACTTCCTCGACCAACCTGTCGCGCGGCACGGCGATCTGCGCCGGCTGGCCCTCGCGCCAGGCCGTGTTGTCCTCAATTTCCTTCGACATTTCCGAGCCCAGGATAAGGTCCTTCAGCGTCACCTCGCCCTTTGCGCGCTCATCCTCACCCTCGATCACGGCAAGGGGAGCGCCCCGCCTGTCGGCATATTTCATCTGCGCTTTCATGCCGGAGCCACCGAGATACATTTCGGCGCGGATGCCCGCATTGCGCAACTCCGACACCATGGCCTGATAGCCCGCCATGTTAGCGGCATCGAGTGTCAGCACGACGACAGGCGCCTGAACCGTTTCGATATCGAGCTTGCCGAGAAGCTCCAGCGCCGTCTGTAAGCGGCTCACACCGATGGAAAAGCCGGTTGCGGGCACTTTCACACCCTTGAAGCGCTCGACCAGCCCGTCATAACGCCCGCCCGAACCGACCGAGCCGAAACGCACCGGATTGCCCTTCTCGTCCTTCACCTCGAAGAGGAGGTCGGACTCAAAAACAGGGCCAGTGTAATAGCCAAGACCGCGCACGATCCATGAATTGAACTCGATCCGATCGATGCCGTAGCTCGCCGATGTAAAGAGCGCGTCCATCTCCGCAAGTTCTTCCACACCTTCGCGACCAACCGCGCTTTCGCCAACTAGTTTGCGCCAGCCATCCAGAACCGCTGTGCGTTCAGCCGGACCTTCTCCGACGCCCGACTCCACATAGTCGAGAACCGCTGTGATCTGAGATGGCGAGAGGCCCGCGCCCTTGGTGAAGTCGCCTGACTCGTCCTTTCGGCCCGGCCCAAGCAAAAGCTCCACACCTTGCCGCCCGAGGCGGTCATACTTGTCAATGGCGCGTAGCACCGTCATGTAGGTGACGCTGCCCGGCTCCCCATCAAGGCCGATTGTTTCGAGAAGACCATCCAGAACCTTGCGGTTATTGGCACGGATGCGATAGCTGCCACGCGGAATGCCAAGCGCCTCAAGACAATCCGCGCCCATCATGCACATCTCGGCATCTGCAGCGACGCCGGGTGCGGCGACCGTATCCGCATCAAACTGCGTGAACTGACGATAGCGGCCCGGCCCCGGCTTCTCGTTGCGCCAGACTGGCCCTGTCTGATAGCGGCGGAAGGGCTTTGGCAGCGTGTCGTAATTTTCTGCGACATAGCGCGCGAGCGGCGCGGTCAGGTCGTAGCGCAACGACAGCCACTGCTCATCATCATCCTGGAAGGAAAACACGCCTTCATTCGGCCTGTCCTCATCGGGAAGGAACTTGCCAAGCGCATCTGCATACTCAAAGGCGGAGGTCTCCAACGGATCAAATCCATAGCGCTCATAGACCTCGCGAATACGCGCGATCATCCCCTGCTCGGCGCGCACCAACGCAGCGGGCATGTCGCGTAGCCCCTTTGGCACTCGCGCCTTGGGGCGGAAGGTCTTTTCTTTTTTGCTCATGGTTTGCCCCTCGGGATGGCCCGATGGTTGCCGCTCATCGCCTTATTCAGGCGCGCGCGCATACCTAGCCCATGCGTCGCAACGTCACAAGCGCTGCAGATACCCGTATATTCAAACGAATCATTTACCTCTGGCTGCCTAAAAGCCGCCTAAAGCGTTTAAGAACACGCTTTTGAGCCTCCGAAATCGGCACTTTTCAACGAAAAATGCAAGGTTAACGGAGAACATGTTTCTAAGCGTAAAAATGGCGGATTTCTGCCGTTTTCAGTTTGAATATTTGGTCTGCAATTTGTGGCTGACATCAACGACAGCCACAAGATAGGGCGTCTGTTTACCTTTCGTTTACGAAAGAAATAGATCGTTAACACACGCGGCTAAAAGCCGCCGCAGTCTGACTGTAGCTATTTGTGCGGGTCATGACGGGGGCCATGAGAACGGATGAGTATTTTGGCGCGTCCAGGCATCGCAATGAAAACCATATCAGGCCCCGAGACGAGGGCATTGCCGCCACTCGCCGCACATATCGTGAGCACCTCCGCGGCGCTCTGCAGCGGTCTCACGCGTCTTGCGGAGACGGGTGAAGCAGGCCCCTTCGAGTTTGAGTTTTCCGGCATCCATGAAGGTATCGAGCCGCTGCTCATGCCCGGCATTGATGCGATCGTCATCGACATTGGCGCAGGCGACCCGGCAGCGTTCGATTTTCTGCGCCGCGTGGTGGCGCTTGGTCCCAACGCGCCGGTGATCGCTGTTGGTCTGGACGATCCGCTCCTCCAGACACAGGCTATTGAAGCGGGTGCGGAAGACAGTTTCGGCAGCAATGGCGACAATGCCCGCAACCTTTGTCTTGCGCTGCGCCGCGCCATCACCCGCCATACGGCACGAGAAAAACGCGAGGCCGGAGCAACAAAGCCGCATATCGCAGAAGCGCCGAAGGTTACGCTCATTCAGGAGACGCCTGAAGCCATCGTCATTCTCGACAGTCAGGGCATTGTGCGTTTCGCCAACAACGCTGCGCAGGAAATTCTCGGGCGGAGCGCGGAAGAACTCATCGGCCAGAATTTCGGATTGCCGATTGACCCCGGCGAGCATGACGTGACCATCACGCGCCCCGACGGCGACAACCGCCTAGCGGAAATGCGCATCGTTGATTCACGTTGGGGTGGTCTTCCTGCCCGTGTTGCCGCGCTCAATGACGTGACGGTGCGCCGCAAGCTCGAACAGACGATGCATGACGCAGAAGCGCGCAGCCAGGAAACGCGCAAGCGCAGCCAGAGCTTCTTCTCCAATGTCAATCACGATCTGCGCACGCCGCTCACTCATATCATCGGCTTTTCCGAGATGATGAAGAATGAGCGACTCGGCCCTATCGGGACGGAGCGTTACAAGGAATATGCGACCGACATCTATTCGAGCGGGGCGATGTTGCTCGACATGATCGAGGATTTGCTCGGTATCGCCGAAGCCGAGATGGATGAAATCGATCTCACCGACGAGATCGTGAATATCGGCCAGCTTATGGAGATCGCGATTGCGAGCCAGCGCCAGAATGCAGCGGCTGAAGGCGTGACCATCGATATTTCCTGCCCTGAGCGGCTGCCGGGCTTGCGTGGTGATGCGCGCCGGTTGCGGCAGGGTCTTTTCCGGCTGTTTTCAGAGGCTGTGCATTGCGCACATCGCGGCTCGACAATTCGTCTGCGTGTGGAAGAAAAGCAGGGCGGCATTGCCATCACGCTGGACGAGGAGCGCGATCCCGCAACACTTGTCGCGGAGCAGGCTGCTCTTCCCTGGCTCGACGGCACGGATGATCCTTTCGTCAGCGCCGAAGATTCAAGTGCACCGCGCGAGGAAAGCCTTGCTCTATCCCTCACACGCAAGGTGATGGAGCTTCATGGCGGCACGCTCAATATCGTTCGGGGTGAACGCGCCCGACCCGGCTTCACCGCCGATGCGGGTATGCATATCGGCATGTATTTCCCGCCGGAACGTGTGATCCGCTAAGCGGCTTCTACACCCAGTCTTTAACGGCCGCGCGCAGGCACACCGAAGGGCGAGATGCCGCGCACATGATCTTCCACTGACAGGCGGTGCTTCAGCGGCGGGAAAGCGCGCTGCGAGCAATCAAGCCTTTCGCACAGCCTGCAATTCACGCCGATAGGCGTTGCACCGCGCTCATCATCAAGATCGTAGCCCTGGCTATAAACGATGCGGCGTGCATGGGTGATTTCGCAGCCAAGCCCCACTACATACTGATCGCCCGGTACACCTATGCCTGAACCGGCGCGGCTCACCGTGCGCGCGATAGAGAAATAGCGCGTGCCATCTTCCATCTGCACGACCTGCCGATAGATCTCTCCCGGTACGCGGAACGCGTCATGCACATTCCAGCGCGGGCATGTGCCACCAAAGCGCGCGAAGTGGAAGCCTGCCGCAGAAAAACGCTTCGACACATTACCCGCATTGTCGAGGCGGATGAGGAAGAAGGGAATGCCGCGCGCGCCGGGACGCTGCAATGTCGTCAGCCGGTGGCAGACCTGCTCGAAGCTCGTGCCAAAGCGGCGACCAAGCAGGCGGATGTCGTAGCGGGTTGCCTCCGCCGTCTTGTAGAAGGCCGCATAGGGCATGAGCAGGGCCGCCGCGAAATAATTGGCGAGCGCGACGCGGCAGAGGCGACGCGCCTCTTCGCTGTCGAGGCCGGAGCTTTCCACAATGTCTTCGATCGCGCGGGACTGCTCGAAATAGCCAAGCTGATAGGCAAGCTGGAAAGAGCGGCCCGGCTGATCGAGAAGTTCGGACAGGAAGATCGTTTGACGGTGCCGATCATAGCGGCGCAGTTCATGCGGCATGAGATCCGCCGGCGCGATACGCGTTGAAACGCCGTGGCGATCACGAAGCACAGTTCGAAGCACCACATAAGGCTCTTCCGCGCCGATGCCCGCGCTCGCATAGAGCCGCTCTGCCGCATCATCCAGTTCAGGGAAGTGGTTGTTGCGGCTGTTGATGAAGTCCCGCACCTCTTCCAGCGGCAAGCCCGGCGCCTCCGTTCCATCCAGCGTGTCGCGGTCAGCCAGCCGTTCGGCCAGCATGGAACTGCTGGTCACGCTTTCCTGATAGGCGCGGTAGAGGCTCGATATGGCATCCGCCATAGTGGGGTTTGCCGAGGCAATATCCCGCAGATCCTGAATAGTGATGCCCGCATCGCGGAAAAGCGGGTCGGAAAACACCTCACGCAGCACGGTGAGTGCCTGCGCCTCATCGTCGCCCCCCAGTGTCCGCAGTTCCACATCATAGACTTCGGCGAGCTTGAGCAGCACCGGAACCGAGACCGGACGCTGGTCCCGCTCGATCAGATTGAGATAGCTCGCGGAGATACCGAGATCGGCGGCCATACGTGCCTGTGTCAGCCCCCGCTCCCGGCGAAGCCTCCTAACACGCTGACCCGCAAAGACTTTTTTATCGACAGCCATAATCGCGTTTTCCAAATATTCCGAAGATCATCGGAACATTAATTTACAACATTTACATTTTCAACAGAATCGCACAGGAATCTTGTAAAGTTTTTTACTTCAGTATTTTCAATGACTTAGTAAATATTGGACTTTTATCTGTCGTGGTTGTATGACCTCGCCAAAGACCCCCCAAATATTTTTCCTGGAGGTGATCAGGCATGAGCAAGGCAACGGCCACGACCATTGGCGAGGGCATCATTGTGAAGGGCGCCATGAAGCCCGGCTATGAGCGCGTGCTCACGCCGGGCGCGATGGCCTTTGTCGCGACGCTTGAGCGCAAATATGGCGCGCGCCGCCGGGAGCTTCTTGCCGCGCGCGCCGAACGCCAGAAGAAGTTCGACGCAGGCGAACTGCCTGATTTCCTGCCCGAGACGAAGCATGTTCGTGAAGGCGACTGGAAGATCGCGCCGATTCCGAAGGATCTGCTCGACCGCCGCACAGAGATCACCGGCCCCGTCGATAACCGCAAGATGGTCATCAATGCGCTCAATTCCGGCGCGCAATCCTATATGACCGACTTCGAAGACGCCGCCGCGCCGACATGGGACAACATGATCGGCGGCCAACTCAACATGATGGATTATTGGGCGAAGACCATCGGCTTCACCGATGAAGGCAATGGCAAGCGCTATGATGTTATCGAGAAGCCTGCGACGCTCATCGTTCGCCCGCGCGGCTGGCACCTCGAAGAGGCGCATGTCGAAATCGATGGCAAGCCGATTTCGGCTGGCATCTTCGATTTCGCGCTCTACTTCTTCCACAATGCCAAGACGCAGATCGCCGCTGGCACCGGCCCGTATTTCTATCTCCCGAAGATGGAAAGCCATCTCGAAGCACGGCTCTGGAACGAGATTTTCGTGGATGCGCAGGCCGCCCTCGGCATCAAGAACGGCACGATCAAGTCCACCATCCTGATCGAGACGCTGCCTGCAGCCTTCGAGATGCATGAAATCCTTTATGAGCTGCGGGACCATATTGTCGGCCTCAATTGCGGCCGTTGGGACTACATCTTCAGCTTCATCAAGCGCCTCGGAAAGAACCCGAACTTCATCCTGCCGGACCGCGCGCAGGTCGTGATGGGCGATGCTTTCCTCAATGCCTATTCGCTTCTCCTCGTGAAGACCTGCCATGAGCGCGGCGCCTTTGCGATGGGCGGCATGGCAGCGCAGATTCCTGTGAAGGGCGATGAAGCGGCAAACGAAGCTGCCTTCGCCAAGGTCCGCGCCGACAAGGAGCGCGAGGCCAATAACGGCCATGACGGCACCTGGGTTGCCCATCCCGATCTTGTAAAGGTTGCGATGGAAGTCTTCGGCAAGCTCGAAGGCCCGAACCAGCTCGCCCGCCAGCGTCAGGACGTAAATGTCGGCCAGAAGGAACTGCTTGAGCCGCATAAGGGCGAGCGCACCGAGGCGGGTATGCGCGAATGCTGCCGCGTCGGCGTGCAATATATCGAAGCATGGCTCGGCGGCCGCGGTGCCGTGCCTCTCTACAATCTGATGGAAGACGCTGCCACGGCGGAGATCAGTCGCACGCAGATCTGGCAGTGGATCTATCACGGCGCAACGCTCAGCGATGGCCGCAAGGTAACGCCGGAGCTCTTCGATGAAGTGCTCGCCGACGAAATGAAGACCTTGCGCGAAACGCTGGGCGAGGAGCGTTGGACGACCGGTCATTTCGAACAGGCGATCAACCTGTTCGCGGAAATGACCAAGGCCAGGGAATGCGAGGAGTTCCTGACGCTGCCTGCCTACCGCCTCATCCTTGAAAACGAAGCCTGAACGAAATCTGTCTCCCTCACGATCACGAGGACTTTCCCATGAGCAAGAAGACCTTTTACGACCTTATCCCGAGCGCGCCGAAGGGCCGCTTCGACAATGTGAAGCGCAACTACAGCGTCGAAGACGTTGAGAAGCTGCGCGGCTCCTTCCCCATCGAGCACACGCTCGCCACGCGCGGCGCGAACAAGCTCTGGGAACTGCTGCACACGACCGACTATGTGCATTCGCTGGGGGCCCTTTCCGGCAACCAGGCCATGCAGATGGCCCGTGCAGGCCTGAAGGCGATCTACCTGTCCGGCTGGCAGGTTGCCGCTGACAACAACACCGCTGGCACGACCTATCCCGACCAGTCGCTCTACCCGGCGAACTCGGGCCCGGAACTTGCCCGCAAGATCAACCGCACGCTGAAGCGCGCGGACGAGATCGAGCATTCGGAAGGCGGCGCGAAGCGCGACTGGTTCCTCCCGATCGTGGCGGACGCGGAAGCCGGTTTCGGCGGCCCGCTCAACTGCTTCGAAATCATGAAAGCCTATATCGAGGCGGGTGCTGCTGGCGTTCACTACGAAGACCAGCTTGCGTCAGAAAAGAAGTGCGGCCATCTCGGCGGCAAGGTTCTGATCCCGACCCGCGCCCATGAGCGCAACCTGAACGCCGCGCGCCTTGGCGCCGACGTGATGGGCACGCCGACCCTCATTATGGCGCGTACGGACGCGGAATCCGCGAACCTCATCACCTCCGACATCGACGAGCGCGATCACGAGTTCATCGATTTCGACGCGGGCCGCACGGTTGAAGGCTTCTACCGCCTGAAGCCCGGCATGGGTGTCGATCACTGCATCAAGCGCGGCCTCGCCTTCGCGCCTTATGCAGACCTGCTGTGGTGGGAAACCTCCAAGCCGAACCTCGACGATGCCAAGCGCTTCGCCGAAGCCATCCGCAAAGAACATCCCGACCAGATGCTCGCCTATAACTGCTCGCCTTCCTTCAACTGGGAAGCGAATCTCGACAAGGCGACGATCGAGAAGTTCCAGCGCGAAATCGCGGCGATGGGCTACAAGTACCAGTTCGTCACGCTGGCCGGTTTCCACCAGCTCAACTACGGCATGTTCCAGCTCGCTTCCGCCTATCGCGACCGCGGCATGGGCGCCTATTCGGAGCTGCAGCAGGCCGAATTCGCTGCGGAGAAGGACGGTTACACCGCAACGCGCCACCAGCGCGAAGTCGGCACGGGCTATTTCGACCTCGTCAGCCTTGCTGCTGGCGGTGGCGAAAGCTCCACGACAGCTCTTGGCGAGTCGACGGAAGCTGCCCAGTTCTGATAGGACCGCAAGGCTCGGTCAGTCTGACCGAAAACATCAAAGCCGCCGGGGAAACCCGGCGGCTTTTTTTCATGGCCCCTCACCCTTCGCGCTTCAGCCCGACGAATTGGAGATCGGCGAAGATGGTGACGGCGAGTGCCTGAGCCAGCACAAAGGCAATGCCCAAGGCTGTCATCTCAAAAGGGCCGAAAATGATGAGGCCGACCGAGGCCACGACCCAGAGCATATTGAGGGCGATCACCGTTTCCACCGCTCTTGCACTCGGCTGATCCTTTCGCCCGATCAGGAGGAGCGCCAGCATCCAGGGCATAAACGCCACGCCCACCCAGAACAGAAACCCTGCGGATATTCCAAGAAGACCCGAAAGCGGGCCCGCCGCCACGATGAGCAATGCTCCCATCGCGCCGCTGATGACGCCATCCGCGAGAACCGCATTGCGCACCGAAACCGTACGGGCGATTGCTGCGAGTGCCATATCTTTCTCCTTCCATGTTTCTTCGGTGTTTGGGGCCGCCAGAGCGCGGCGCTGTCATGCATAATTGGGGAGGAAGAGGGAGCGCGTCGATTACGTGGAAGGTAATTGCGGTACTTCCCGCCGGGCGATAGCGTTTTCTCATGAGCATTCAGACACAGAACATGCGCCCGGTCGGCGAGATGCTTCGGACATGGCGGCAACGCCGCCGCCTAAGCCAGCTTGCCTTTGCTTGCGATGCGGACATCTCGGCCCGGCATCTGAGCTTTCTAGAGACGGGGCGTTCCCGTCCGAGCCGCAAAATGTTGCTGCATCTGGCAGAGCGGCTCGACATGCCCTTCCGCGAGCGCAATGAATTGTTGCTCGCGGCGGGCTTTGCGCCTGTCTATTCCGAGACGGGCATCGACAATCCAAGCCCCGATGCCCTTGCCGCGCGCAGCGCGGTTGACCTCGTGCTTGCGAGCCACGAGCCGTTTCCGGCAATCGCTGTGGACCGCCACTGGGATCTTGCGGCGGCCAATGCCGCGCTACCGCTTTTTCTGGTGGGTATACCCGAGGAACTTCTGGCACCGCCCATCAATGTGTTGCGGTTGAGCCTCCACCCTGACGGGCTCGCAGCCCGCATCGAGAATCTTGCCGAATGGCGAGCGCATGTTTTCGAGCGACTGGAACGCCAGATCGAGTTCACCAATGATGAGAAGCTCGTCGCGCTACTCGAAGAACTGCGTTCATTCCGGGGGGACAGCTGCGCTGACAAGTCCAATCAAGAGTATGGCGGTCTCATCATTCCGCTTCGTATTTCGAGCGATGCGGGCACGCTTTCCTTCTTCACCACGACAACGGTTTTCGGCACAGCAATCGACATCACCTTTTCCGAACTGGTGATCGAGACCTTCATGCC
>JBAYOU010000016.1:0-11584 GCA_041678065.1 Parvibaculum sp.
AACCAACAACATCGCGATCCGTTCAATCTGCCGCGAAATTGCCTCTTATGTGGCCAGCAGTGGCGGAAGAAAAGTGGGCGAAAGAGGGCGCGGAACGCTCTCGCGGCCCACGCCCTTCAACCAGCCTCTCAACTTTGCCGCTCGGTGCGAAACCGCATTACCGCGCAGGTTTGCTCGCTCACAACCGCGCCGGTGCGCGTGTCCACCACGACATTTACTTCGGCACCCGCCGGATTCATGGTGCTGAAGGCAGTTTGGCCTTGAGCACTCGCGGCGCCATCCAGCGGTTCGGTGTTGCTGTGATCGGCGAGTTTCAACGCCGGATCGAGATCCGGGATCGGATTTTCCAGCGGCACAGTCTGCGTGATTGTATGCGCCGACATATCATTCACGGCATTGCCGCGCACTTTTTTGACGCCTGTATCCGCTTTTAATTCCGTGTGACTGCCGCTTCCTGCGCGGCAGCATCCAGCATCAATGATATTATTTATCATAATATATATTATCGGCGTTTGGGGTTGACAAAGAATTAGGCAAATCAAGGCCTTAGTAACCGCCCGTCCCTATACTTCGCAGAAAACCTCAAAAAAAGCGATGTTACCCCCAAATAAATTCGAACCGTTCGCCACCAGCGAAGAAAAAGTCTGGGGCTCCCACCTTTCGCATTCACTTATGGCGAAAGCGCTGGAAGACGCCGCCGAAGCCCTAGAGGCAGAAGCCAGACAGTTACGCCGCCGCGCATACGAGTTTGAGAGGAACGCAAATCGTGAAATGTCGTGGCAGATCACCCGGCAGAACATCCGCAAAGCGGCGATCCGCGCGACCCGCGACAAACGACCCTTTGGGGAAGCCGCCCATGAGATAGCCAACTACACCCGCGCGCCCATCGAGGCGGTTATTCAGGTTATGCAGCAGGAAGCGCGGAAAACCGACCGCGAAACCCGCTATCTGCGAAACGAGGAAATCATGCGGCTCAAGCGCCAAGGCATGACCAATGTGCAGATCGCCGCTCGCATGGGGCTTCACGAAAAATCCATCGCGCGGATTTCCGGGCAGATGCGGCGCTATATGGTCTTCTGGGGACCGAAATGATGCCAGATTTACCATAGCTGTTCAGCTATCGTTCAGCCTGCCCGGCCAGAATGGCCGTCAGGAGTCACAGGAGGCCCGCCCATGCGTTTTCTGCCAGCCATAGCCCTCGCCACCGGAATTGCCGCCGCACTCACCAGTGGGCCTGTAATCGCCGCCGACGCCTGCCCGATGGAACGGGCGGTTTACAACGCAGCCGGAACGTCCAGCGTGACCCTGCATTTCGAGCCTGATAGCAGCGGCTACAGCATGAACAACCTTCGCGGGTCTATTTCGGGCACACCCGATCGCGGGGAGCCTATGCTTTTCGCCTGGGGAAACAGAGGCCCGGCTTCTGCATCTCCGGGCGGAACCGTTCTTGCGTTCAATCACGACTTCACGGCAGCGGGCTTTCCGCGCCAAGCACGCGATGATGCGCCGTATGCACTGTTATTTCCAGAGATGGACGGCGGGTTTGGCCTCGCGTGGATCCTCACGGAATGCCGGTAACAAAAAAGGCGCAGCGGATCCGCTGCGCCTTTTTCATGTCCACCGTGACCCCTATCGACGGCGGCGCTTCGCGGGCTTCCGCCGCGCCGTGCTGGCCTTCGCCTTCACGATCCGGCCACCCTTCAAATAACGATAGCCCTTCTTCAAGGTGCCATCCCGCTTTGTCGCGGTGCCCTTCCGCACCGATGCACGCTTCGCCATTACCGGCTCCCCTTTTCTTTCATGAAAACGCCCAGAACCGCAAGCAGCACGCTCACAAGGCCGGTTGTCCAATCGCCCGATGAAAGCGCCGGCGCGGCGGAAGCCACAGCGTCCGCAATCGCCGGAGCTTCATTCACCTTAGCAAGCTGGCCGCCGCCATAAATCAGGGCGGAAAGCCCCAAATAGGTAGTCGGCTCTTTCAGCCGTTCCTTAAGCCACTCCATCTTTCACCGCCTTTCCGATGATCGTTTCAATGCGCACCACGCGCCTGTCGAGCTTCCAAAGCGCAAGAGCGACTGCGATCAACGCGCCATCGGCACCAGTCGAAAGAAGCTCTTTCAGGAAGTCGAGTTCCGGCACGGCTCACCACCACTTCTGCGATTTGCCGACAAGAAATATTCCGATGACGCCCGCAACGATCATGACGTTTGACACGCCTTCCTTCGTTGCCTGCGTAGCGCCTTGATAGGTGCCGATGCTTGCCGCCGTGGTCTTAGAGCCAGCCCACCAGCCAGCCACAGCGCCAGCACCTGCGAGAATTGCGGGAGCGAGAAGAACGGGCATTATTTCACCTGTGCTTGCCGCGCCTTCGCGGCGTTATATTTGGCCAAATGGTTCCGCGTCATGGAATTGTCAGCACCCGGACCGCCGTTGTAACTCATGACCACCCATTCTTCTGATCCTGTCGCCCGTGGATGCTTGCGGAGCCAGTCGATATATGCGCACCCGAAATAAATCCCAGTTGCGGCGTCATACATCGCCTCGCCAGCCGGAAGCGAATAGCCGCGATACTTCAGATCGTCATGAAGCCATTTCGCGGTTTTATAAAGAACCTGCATGAGCCCATACGAAGCATCATCAAGGTGCCGCTCATAGCGATATGCCGTGCGCCGGAAGCCGCTTTCAATCTCGATCATTGCCACGACCATTGCGGGATCAACACGACCGGAAAAATGCTTGTTGACGATGCTCTTTGCCAGCGAGCGCGCATCCGCGAGCGACAAAACGTCTGGCTGCTTGACAGGCGCGGCCTGCGTTGCGGGCGGTGTTGCGGTTGGCATGAAGGAACCTCCGAAATAATCAGTCGGCCAGTCGGGTGCGGAGATTGAGAAGCCGTCCGACAGGTCCGGCGCGCCGCCTGTTGCACCGCCGCCGCTTATGCCGGGCATGGGCCCGTGAATAATCGGCATTCCGATTTCGACGGAGCCGCGCGCACCCATACGAGTGCGCAGCCAAGCCCAAGCGATTGCGAGAAACCCGCCGATCAACAGAATATCTCCCGCCCTGTCACTCATGCACCGCCTCGAAGGGCGGCGGAAGCTCACCTTCCGTCAACCCGATCATGTTAGCCGTGCGCGTGTCGCCCGGCGCGCGCGTGAAGGCCGTGACCTTGGGTTCCTCGCCCTCGCCCCATTCAAAGGTACGGGTTTCGCCAGACGGGAACTTTTGAATGTGCCTGTTGGTCATTTCATCCGCCTAATGAATATCATAGGTCAAATCAACATGAATGGTTCCGGCCTGCCGCTCCACCCCGATAGCCTTTCCGGCCGGGACGAAAAGTTCACGCCCAAGCGACAGATTTGCGCCCGTGTAAATTGACGCCACCCGAATTCCATCGACGGTTAGAAAACCCCAAGCAGACGCCCCCACATACATAAAAGCACTTGTCCGAATGGTGATGCCGCGCACATTCAGCGCCGCAGCCACAATCACTTGTGTAGCGGTCGCTTCGACGTGAACGGACGATGCCCCAAGCGGCGTAATCGTTCCGCCGTCAGATGATTTCCAAGCGCCTGCCATTACCAAAGAACCTCCCACCGCAACAGTTTTTGCGGGAAGCCTGAAAGGTTGAAAGCTTTAAGCTCACCGTTGTTTTCAACTTCCAAGCGTTCACCCGCGAAAAGCGGGATGCCCTGGTCATTCAGGCCACCGCCAGTTTTCAGATACATCGTTTCCGTGCCCATGTGCTGCACACACATAGCCTTCCGCCCAGCGTTAGCCACAGCGATGGTTACACTCGATGACGCAGGCACAAAAAGGCTAGACACCGACGCAATAAGCGATGGCACGGCCTCCCGCGGAAGATAGGTATCGACAATCGTGACGGGCACATTGCCCGCGCCAAAAATTGCGCGGTTGTCGAAAATGTCTCCGGTCGATACCTGAACGGAAACCGTGATTGGGCTCGCTGTCGGATTGCGAAAGCGCAGCGACAAAAAGCGCGGGCGCGCGCCCGCCGCATCCGGCCTGCCCTGATATGAAAGCCCGGCCTGCGCGAGCTGAAACGAACCGCTGTCAAAAGCAATGAGGAAGGTTCCAGTGGCCGCGATGATCGCCACCATTTCGCCGGTCGCAGCGCGGCTTTCTTCGCCGCCAGCCGGAATAGTCAGTTCAATATCCTGACAAGTCGGAAAGCTCACGCTCATTTCAGCACCTGCATTGCGAAGTAAAGCCCTGCAATCACCATTGCCGCCTGAATGGCCTGCTGTATCACCTGCTTGATATCCGCCGCGCTCGTATCCGCTTGAACATCGGCATAAGCCGATTGAGTTTCGCGCGCGAAGTTCACTGCGCCCTGGGCGACACCGCCCACAAAATTCATGGCATCAGAAAGGAAGCCTTCAGCCAGCCCGATCACTTCGGGGCTCATGTCAGACACGTTCACCCCGACCGTTGCGTTATGGCCGAGGTTCCCCATCAGGTCTTTCAACACCAAAGCCCGCGAGCCGCCGTCAAGAGCAATCCGCTCATCGCGGTTAGTCGTCGTCTGGCTTTGTGCCGATGAACTTTTTGAACTCGAAAAACACATTACGCCACCGCTTTCATGTAAAGCACGGCGCGCGGGCTCATGCCCCAATGCGTCACAATCTTTTGCATGGTCGCGCGTTCGACCATGCAAGTAACCCGCTCTATATCGGTTGAGCCGAGCGCATAGGCTTCCAGCTTCTCCCACAACGCGCGGATCGCGAAAGGCTCCGCCAGCGCATTCAGTCCGACGATTTCCAGATCAGGCTCGCCCAGCCGGTGCCGATAGGCGACGGCAGCGACCAGCGCGCCCTCTTTTTCCGCGACCGCGAAGCACAGATTTCCGGCATCGTGCTGGGCCTTCATATCGCCCATCGGAAAGTCAAGCGGAGCCGTGGCGGAGAGCATGGCCGCGATTTCATCCGTATAATGATGGAAAAGCGTCACCTTCACAGGAACTTCCTTCCGACAAGATACAGAGCCGCCAGAGCCGCAACGCCAATCAAGATCGGCGTCCAGTTCAGGCCGCCGCCCTGCCCCGATGATGCCGAGCCACCAAGCGCGAAAGCGCCGGTCGTGAACTGGTTGTTCACATGGGCCTGACCATCGGCAAACGAAGACGGGTTTTGCGTGAGCCCGCCCGCTGGCATGGACGGCATTCCGCCGTCACTACCAGCCAGCGAAGAGGCCGTCGAAATCCAGCTAAGCGGGTCCAAAACTCACCTCCGAAGCAGGTAGATGCCAACCAGCGCGGCACCGCCGACCAGAAGCAGAACCTCGTATGAAACACCGCCGATGCCGCCAGCCGGAAGATAGCCACTGCCTTGCCCGTAATAGCTCGCGCCTGTCGGCACGGTCTGATAATTGGCAGGTGCTGCGAGCGCGGCGGCATTCGCCTTGGCGGTCATTTTCGCCAGCTCGTGCTGCTGAACGGCGGTCAAGATTTCCTTGCCGCCGCCAAGCAGCGTGCCGAGCCAGCCGCCGCCAAAGACGCTTTCAGACGCCGCAGGCGGTGCGGCTCCCGGCACGTTCACCATGTCCTTAATCCCGCGCGCCGATATATTCGGCCAGAATGTTGAAACTGTTGGCGGCTGCCATATCGAAGTCGATACGGAACTCACCAACCGGAGAACGATCAGTTCGCTTCATCGGCAGCGGCAGAAGCGGCGTTCCATCTTCTTCAAAATTGATATGGAACACGGCGGCGGCGGCCACAAAGCCCTTTGTGGTCAGCACCGCATTGTTACGACCGCGCGAACGGTCGAAAGCAAGCTGCTGGTCAACGTACACCTTGACGCCGGAAATGTTGTTGGCGGCAGTCTCGAAGCAATGAAGCATCGAATAGTCGCCAATTTGACGCGGAAGGTTCGCCTCCGTCCGGGTTCCGATTGCCGTCACAGGCACGTTGATGCGGCGCGTTTTGCGCATCAGCAACGGAGCCACAACGTTATCGACCACAGCGAAGGCCGTCAGCGTCGGGCTCGTGCGGCCCGCCGCAATATCCACTTCGATCTGGAACGTCTGCGCATTGTTCTGAAGCGACCACGCCATGCGGTCGGCATCCTCCCAGCGCTTCTGCCAAGGCTCGGAAAAGTGGATGAAGAGATAGCCCGCCTGATAGGCATAGGCCGCGCCGCGATGCGCGTTCATCACGTTAAGTTGCGCGGCGGAAAATTCGCGCTGCGCGGTGCCGTCCAGCTTGATGCTGATATTCGTGAGCGCGGCTTCGATCGCGGCCTGATTGGCCAGCACACCATTTTCACGATATTCGAGAATGATCGTGTGATAGCGGCGGTCAGCAGGCATGTCGATGGTCGCGCGGCCCGGCGAAGCAACGCCGTTGATGGTCGCGAGCGGCACGGTGCGGCGGAACTGTGACATTTCGTTTTCCTTCTGTGTGCGGAGGTCAGGCGGCGCGGCGACGGCTTACTTGCCGTAGCCCGCCGTGGCCTTCTGGATGAAGGAATATTCGCCCATCGCGTTCATGAGGACGCCGGTTGCGATGATCGTGGCCGAAAGGATCAGCGCGAGACGGATTTCAGCTTTCGTCGGCATGGTTCTACCCGTTGTTTGAAAGATGCTTTGCGGCGAGCGGATAGACGAAGAAATGGTAGAGCACCGCGCCTAGCGCGCTGCCCACCGCCGTCAGAATGATTGCTTTAACCGCGTCGTCGTTCATGCGCCAAGCGGGCCACCGGGCCGGGTGATTTGGCAAGAAAAACCCGACCCCATATGTCATATGGAAATCGGTCGAATTTGCCCGCTTGGCCGGACCTCAATGCCGCTCACTTGTCCATTTTCATGCACAAGCGCACGGTACGGAGGCAGCGAGCGGAGCCGGTCGGCATAGTCGCGCCCGATCAGCCGCAGCATTTCCTGCCGGTCAACATCAGCGGCCAGCGCGAAGAGGTAGGACGTGGCGACGTTTGCCCGATAGGTGGCCGATATTTGGGCCGGTCGCTGTGACACCGCGATGCACTCTATGCCGACATGGCGACCTTGGTTCACCACGCGCTGCATACCCGAAAAATGCGACGGCAGGCGGGTCACGGGATAGGACAAATCCGCTTCCTCGATAACGAGTGTCAGCTTGCGCGGATCGCGGCCTTCTTCATATGGAGATTGCGCCGCCCAGCATATGGAGGTCAGCTTGTGGAGCGCCTCGATTTCCTGCCCGGCTTCCGGCACATAGGCTATATGGAAGCCCCTCGCCCAGCCGCGTTTCATCGCCTTCAAAACATCGGTGCGCGTATATGCAGCCGTGAAGCCGCGCAGCGCGCCATATTCGGCGCGCGGATCGAACACAACGACCTTGGGCCTGCCTTTCAGCAAGCCCTTTGTCAGTGTCGATTTGCCGGAGCCGCGCCGCCCGAATATCTGAATAAGCTCCGCGTCCTTCTTCATGGTGCCCGAAGCTCTATAACCGTTGAGGCATCGGATTTCGGCTCCGGTGCGGCGGGCGGCGGTGCTTCGCCCTGGGCAGGTTCCGGCGCGCGCTCATGCTCCGGCACCTTCGCCGCATGACGGCTCGCAAGCTCCGCCTTCACGGCGAACAGCTTCACCCCGACAAAAGGCAGGATCGCAAAGGCGCGCTGCATCCACAGTGAGCCCGGCTCGACCAGCCAGCGGAGATAGGCGGTTTCGGAAGCAATGTCATAGATCGCATCGGAAGCCGAGCGCGCGGCCTGCATTTCATCCGGCTTGATCGGCAGGCTTTCCAGCGGGAAGGGCGGGATCGGAACGAGGTTCGGCGCGTGAAAGCATACCTGAAAGAGCCCGAAGAAATCATCCTTCGAGATCAGGCCGGATGCAGCTTCTTTCTCGACCGTCTCAACCGCTTCGACCGCCTCCGCGCGTTCCTCGCGTTCGATTTCCGCCGCAAGCTCTTCGAGATGCGACGTATCCAGATCACTTCCCGAGAAGCTCGCCTGCGAGGTCTCGCTTTGGTTCGGGTCCGGGCTCGTGCTCGGGTTCCGATTTGACGGCAGGCTTTCCTCTGCCCGCTTTGCCAGCTTCGCTTCCAGCTTTGACGACATCGGCGCTTTCCTTCTTCAGTGCCTTAACAATTTTATCGGTATCAGCGAGGCCAAAGGCTTTCACTTCCAGCCCGCAGCCGCGCCTTTTCGGATCGGCACTGCCATTGCAGCGATAGAACGCCCGGCCTGCGACGTTGCGCTTGTATTCGACGGTTGCTTCGCAATTGATGCACTCGCCAAGGCCGATGATTTCAGACGCCATGCTCAATCCTCATAGATCGGTTGCCCGTTTACCCACCCGACCGCCTGCCGGTTTGGCGTCGGGCCGGGCAGCGGCGCATGTTTCACCGGCCCTTCTTTCGGCGCGGCCTTCGCCTTTGCAGGCTTGCGCGCGATGGGCTTTTTCGCGGCGGCCTTTTTCGGTTTCGTCGTCATATCGCTCTTTCCTTTCCCAGCTTGAGCGCGTGGTCCATCAGTTCGGCCACTGTCATGAAGCCGCCGCCGGGATCGAATGCCCGACGATGCGGGCGCGGCGGCGGTCGATAGTTCGGTGCGGGCATTTCGCGCGCGTCGAAATAGGAATGGCAATCATGCTGCGAAAGCAGAAGCTCGACGGCTTCCGCGCCGCCTTTAATAGCGGCTGCGAGAATGTCAGCAGTCAGACGAAGTTTGATGACGCGGTTCCATGTTCCGCTGTCCAGCACTGCCACGCGGCCTGTATCGGTCGCGATGACTTCGCCGGTTTCGCGGTCGATCACTTCGCCGTGGTCGTAACCTTCCAGCGCCAATTCCTCGTCCGGCGCTGGATCGCGGAGCCCATACCATTCACGAAGCCCGCGCGAGTAAGTCAGGTGCCGCGCGCCCTTGAATGCCGTGGCAAATTCCACGAAGAGCCGCCCTGCCCGCGTGTCATGCTCGCTCGCTTTCAGCAAGTCCCACACGCTGCGCCCGGCTGCATCCTTTTGCGGCCCCTTGGCGATTTCCTGCCCGGCTCCCCACTTCGCGACATAGGCAGCACCAGCGCCTGCCGATGACGCTTCGCGAAGGTGGAAAGCCTTTCGGTCGCATGTTCCACCGACACGTTTCACCGCGCTTTCCCAGCGCGCCCATAGCGCGCTTTCAAGTGCCGCGCGGCGCGCTTCGGAAAGAACCTCGCCCGTGAAAATCAGCACATGCAAATGCGGATGCCAGCCGCTTGCCCCATGAGTGACTTCCAGCGCGCGCACTGTGCCGATGATGCCTAGATCGGCCTTGAGGCGCACCCATGCGCCGCCCTGTTGCGCTTTCTCCCAAGCCCGCGCCACCTGCCACCGGAGATCGCCCGCCTTCTGGAAAGCTTTATGGCGTAGCGTGAGTGTCGCCATATAGAGCGCGCCGCGCGCGCCGGTATGCGCTTCGCAAAGCGCCTCGACTTCGCCGGTCCTTTTTGTCGCGATTTTTGACGCACAAACGGGACAGGTCCATATGGAACCGCAGGTTTCCACGCCGCGAAAATGCGCGCCGCCTTCCGGGTTTACCCAAACCTCGACAACAGGGCTGTTGCGGCGCTTCCCGCAGCGCGAGACGCGGCCCGGCTCACTCAAACCCGCCGCCGCGTCCAAAAGGTCGCCCGCCCTGTCGCGGAGAGCATGGCGCTCTTTCCGTAGGTGCAACACGTCCTCTGGAAAGTCTGTTTGCGTGTCTATCAAGGCTCCACCTCGCGGCGGTCGCACGCAGTCGCCAGATCAACAAGCCATCGCGCAAAATCGGGAGGAGTGGCCTCGCGTTCGCGCTTGCCCATGAGCTCAACCCGCCCAGGTGGATGGCCTAAGCCGAACGGGAAGGACGGCAGCGCACGGCGGTTTATGCCGACGATGTAAAGCCAGGTGTCTTTCGGAGCGCGATGTCCCGCGTGGCCCTGAAAAACAGGCAAAGTCCATCCGCCTGCCGCGTCGAGAGGCTCACCTGGCAGCGGCAGTCCGGCTTCGCGCCAGAGTGATGACCAGGCAGGGTGCTCAAGAACGCCACCGCAGCGACGAACAGCACCAACAGCATGAAAAGCGAGTTGTCGTTCTTCGGTGGTCGCCTTTGACATGTGAGCGAGGCGACCCCATGCGCGGCACGGCGGATGCGCGATGACGGGCAATCGGCCTCGATACGACCGAGCATCCCGGCGAGCATCGAAAACGTCACATCCCTCTATTTGGTGATAGACGGAGCGCGGGCGCGCGTAGAGAACGGCCACCTTCATTCCGCGCCGCCCTTCTCACGCGGGCGACCGTCACCGCACCAATCGACAAGTGCGACGGCGGGCCACATCGCGCCGCCGTAGCTGTCCATCAGCGGAGCCTTGCGGCGGCACAAGCCATGCGTTTCGCCGGGCAGGAAATGCGCGAACTTGCAGAGCGCGCAGCCGAAGCGGGCGGGAGCCGTCATAGGCGGTCCCTCCCCTGCATCATCCGAGCGAAGCGGCGCGCACGGGCGGCTTCCTCTGGTGACTTACGTTCGGCTAAGGCCAACCGCTCTTGCACCCGGTCATGCCGCGTTGTGACCACCCATTTGCCTTCGGCAGGCCAGAAAACCAGTTGCTCGAAACTCGCAGCGTCGGGCGGGTAATGCGATTTTGCCCAGCGGTCCAGCGCGGCAAGCGCATGGGCCGGATCGACCGCGCGAGCGGCACGGTCAAACATTTCCGTGAGGTCATGGACTTCGAGAACATCGCCCCAGCCGTCGATATACCGAAGCTGTTTGGCGAAGGCCGGTGGCGTTGGCGCGCCCGGCTGAATGTCAATTGCAAGCATCGTTTCCCCTCGGTGCTTGTGGGCCTCTCCCCCGCCGCTTGGCGGCGGCAGGCAGGAGCACTGGCACCCGCCGCCGCCTCACTTTTCGAGGGGAGCCCAAGGGGACTCACATATTCATCTGCCGTTCAAGTCGGCCGGAATACTGTCGCTAGACTCGGAAAAGCCGCCACGGAAGGGGGTTTCCGCAATGTTTCGCCATGATTTTCGATGGACAACACGGCACCGCCCAAAACCTTGCAGTGACTGCGCAAATCACTTCGCGCATCGCAGCTTCGGGCACCGAAAGCGCGACAAGGCACGCCATATATGGATTAGAGCGCCATAGAAGTCGCTAGGTATTGACGTAAACCAAATCAGTTGTGCCAATAACAGGGAGTTGAGGCTAGAAGTATAGTTAACGGGGAAACGCCCTGCCCGATGGTAACGTCCGTGTACGTAATACTATATATTATCGGCGTTTTTGGTTGACAAAGAAATAGGCAAATCACGGCTGTGGGATCGCATAGAACCTGAATCTGGTAGACAACGCCTCGGCTTGGCAAAGCACGGTCTGTACGTCTTTGTCCTGCATGTCCGGCGATAGCCCTACCGCACCCGCATCTCCGCGATCTCCCTGATCCGTTTCTTGAGGGCTGTCGGGTCGTCCCGTTTCGACCGGTAGTGATAGGTCGACCGGTCAAAGGGCACCGCCCGGCACGCACGGCGTGTGCTGACCTGCCAGGCCAACTGAACACGGTCGCCCAGCCGCCGCGCGCGGGTGGATAGCCGCAAAGAATGCCGCATCGGTGCCCGGCCACATGCCTG
>JBAYOU010000017.1:0-11246 GCA_041678065.1 Parvibaculum sp.
ACGCTGCGCGCGCTCCACGAACACGATACCCATGATGACCGCGACAACCATCACCAGCAGGAAGAGGATAACGGCAGTCGAGATCGCGCCCTGACGGCCAAGTTCCAGCGTGCCGGCAAGCGCACGAGGAAGCTCCGCCACGATACCGGCAAAGATGATGAGCGAGATGCCGTTACCCACGCCGCGGGCCGTGATCTGCTCACCAAGCCACATCAGGAATACGGTGCCGCCCACCAGCGTGATGACGGTGGTTGCCCTGAAGAAAAGGCCTGGATCATTGACGACACTGCCAATACCGCTCTGCGCGCCCTCAAGGCCGATGGCAATGCCATAGCCCTGCAGGATGGCGAGCAGCACAGTGCCATAGCGCGTGTACTGGTTGATCTGTTTGCGCCCTTGCTCGCCTTCCTTCTTCAGTTGTGCGAGATGCGGCGAAACAGACGTCATCAACTGAATGATGATCGACGCTGAAATATAAGGCATGATCGTGAGCGCGAAGATGGCCATGCGGCCCACCGCACCCCCCGCGAACATATCGAACACGCCAAGGAGACCAGACTGCTGCTGGCTGAAAACCTGCGCCAGCGCGGCCGGATCAATGCCGGGAAGCGGAATGTAAGTGCCCAGCCGATAGACGAGAAGCACACCCAGTGTAAACCAGATGCGCTTCTTCAACTCCGTCGCCTTGGAGAAGGCAGCGAAATTCAGGTTCGCTGCCAACTGTTCAGCTGCTGATGCCATTCGTCTCACCCTGTGCACACAAGCCGTGGCCTGCGCGCATATATGGAGTCCTGATTACTCGGCCGCAGCCTTCGCCTTGGGCTCGACCACGGTGACAGAGCCGCCAGCTTTCTCGACAGCAGCCTTCGCACCGGCCGAAACGCCTGCAACCTCGATATCGAGCTTTACGGTGAGCTCGCCATTGCCGAGAAGACGGACACCATCCTTCACGCGGCGGATGACACCGGCAGCAACAAGAGCTGACGCATCAACTTTCGCACCCTTATCCAGCTTGCCCGCATCAATCGCCGTCTGGATGCGACCGATATTCACCGCATTGAACTCCAGGCGGAACGGATTCTTGAAACCGCGCTTCGGCAGACGCATGTGGATCGGCATCTGGCCGCCCTCATAGCCCTTGATCGCGACGCCAGAGCGGGACTTCTGCCCCTTCACACCGCGGCCACCCGTTTTGCCCTTACCGGAACCGATACCTCGGCCGACGCGAATGCGCGATTTGCGGGCGCCTTCATTGTCGCGGATTTCATTCAGTTTCATCGTTCTGCCTCGCGAGCCCCCGGAATGACAAATCCCGGGCTCCTAAGAAAATGCGTTCAGGCCTCGTCCACAACACGGACGAGATGGGACACCTTGCGGATCATGCCACGCACCGCCGATGTATCTTCAAGCGTGCGCGTGCGGTGCATTTTGTTCAGGCCGAGCCCGATCAGGGTCTGGCGCTGGGACGGCTCGCGCCGGATCGGGCTGCCAATCTGCTGCACCGTCACCGTCTTGCCGGTTTTCTTGTTCGCTGCCATTGCCTCGTTTCCCTGCCTTACTCGACACCGGCCTCGGCGGCGGCATCCGTGCGGCGGCCAACAATGTCGCTGACCTTCTTGCCACGGCGTGCCGCGACCATGCGCGGGCTCTGCTCATTCTTTAGCGCATCGAACGTCGCGCGAACCATGTTGTAGGGGTTCGTCGAGCCGAGCGACTTTGCGACCACATCCTGAACGCCCAGCGTTTCGAACACGGCGCGCATCGGACCACCGGCGATGATACCCGTACCTGCAGGTGCAGCACGGAGAACCACGCGACCCGCACCATGACGACCATCAACGTCGTGATGCAGCGTCCGGCCTTCGCGAAGCGGAACGCGGATCATCGCACGCTTTGCGGACTCGGTCGCCTTGCGGATGGCTTCCGGCACTTCACGCGCCTTGCCATGTCCGAAGCCTACGCGGCCCTTCTGATCACCCACCACGACAAGCGCGGCAAAGCCAAAACGACGGCCACCCTTCACGACCTTGGCGACGCGGTTGATGTGAACCAGCTTGTCCACAAACTCGCTATCCCGCTCGTCCCGATCCCGGTCTCTGTTTTCCTTACGTGCCACAGCCAGTTTCCTTTAGAAGTTGAGACCGCCTTCGCGGGCGCCTTCGGCGAGCGCCTTGACGCGCCCATGATAGATGTAACCACCGCGATCGAAGACGACATCCGTGACGCCGGCTTTCTTCGCACGTTCGGCAACCAGCTTGCCGACTGCGGAAGCCGCCTCGACATTGGAACCGGACTTGGACTTCAGCGTCTCGTCCATCGTGGAAGCCGAAGCGATGGTCAGACCGCGTGCATCGTCGATCACCTGCACATAGATATGCTTCGAAGACCGAAAGACCGACAGGCGGGGCCGTCCGCTGGCGAGCCGCGCAATCTTCGCGCGGTTGCGCGCTGCACGGCGTTGAGAGAGTGTTTTCAGTTTGCTCATGACGCGCATCCGCTCACTTCTTCTTGCCTTCCTTGCGGAAGATGTACTCGCCGGCGTACTTCACGCCCTTGCCCTTATAGGGTTCCGGCCTGCGATAGCCGCGGATCTCCGCTGCGATCTGTCCGACCCGCTGCTTGTCGATACCACTGATCACGACTTCCGTCGGCTTCGTGCACTTGATGTCGATGCCTTCCGGGATCGGATAGAGCACGTCATGGCTGAAACCGAGATTGAGCTGCAGGTTCTTGCCCTGAACTGCCGCACGATAGCCGACGCCATTGATCTCCAGAGTCTTCGTGAAGCCCTCGGTCACGCCGTCGATGATGTTCTTCACCAGCGTGCGAGACAGACCCCACATCGCGCGAGCGCGCTGCGTGTCCTCACGGGGAGATATCTTGATACCGTCTTCGCCCTGCTCGGCAACAACTTCATCCACAAGCGTAAGCCGCAGCTCACCCTTAGCGCCCTTCGCGACCACTTCCTGGCCGTTCAGCGTCACCGTCGTCCCCTTGGGAACTGCGATGGGATACTTACCAATTCGCGACATGGTCCTGTTTTCCTGTCGTCACGTGTCGAACGCGCCTGCCTTGTCTTAGAAGACGCGGCAGAGCACCTCGCCACCCACATTCTGTTCCCGCGCGGCTGCGTCGGACATGATGCCCTTCGGCGTCGAAAGGATCGAGATGCCAAGGCCGTTATGCACGGTCGGCATCGTCTTCACAGACGAGTACACCCGACGGCCCGGCTTGGACACGCGCTCAATCATCTGAATCACTGGCGCGCCTTCGTTGTACTTCAGTTCGATCTCGAAGTCGCTCTTTCCGCCTGCATATTCGACGCGCGAATAGCCGCGAATGAAGCCTTCATCGGCCAGCACATCAAGCACCCAGCCGCGCAGCTTTGAAGCGGGAGTGACCACCTTGCTCTTGCCGCGAAGCTGAGCATTGCGGATGCGGGTGATCATATCGCCAAGTGGATCGGTCATCGTCATTCGCGTGTCTCCTACCAGCTCGACTTGACCATGCCGGGGATCTGCCCACGCGACGCGAGGTCACGAAGAGCGATACGCGACATGCGCAGCTTACGGTAATAAGCCTTGCTGCGGCCGGACACTTCGCAGCGATTGTGAATCCGGGTCTTGGATGAGTTGCGCGGCAGCTCAGCAAGCTTCAACTGAGCCTGGAAGCGCTCTTCCATCGACAGCGACTCGTCCTTCGTGGTCGCCTTCAGCTTCGCTCGCTTGGCTGCAAACTTGGCAACCAGCTTCCGCCGCTTCAGGTCCCGATTAATGGCGCTTTTCTTAGCCATTCAAACCTCCGTCGGCCCGCCCGCGCGGACCAGAGAAAAAATCATTTCGTGAAGGGGAAGTTGAACTTGCGAAGCAGCTCGCGCGCCTCGTCGTCCGTCTTCGCAGTGGTACAGACGGTGATGTCCATACCCCACACCTGATCGACCTTGTCGTAGTCGATTTCCGGGAACACGATGTGTTCTTTCAGGCCCATCGAATAGTTACCGCGCCCGTCAAAGCTCTTCGCATTGAGGCCACGGAAGTCGCGAACGCGCGGCAGAGCAATCGTGACCAGGCGGTCAAGGAACTCATACATCCGGTCCTTGCGCAGCGTGACCTTCACACCGATCGGCATGTCTTCACGCAGCTTGAACGTCGCGATCGACTTCTTCGCCTTGGTAATGACCGGCTTCTGACCAACAATGGCCTGCAGGTCTTCAAAGGCGTTTTTCACCTTCTTGGAGTCACCGACAGCCTCGCCAACACCCATATTGATGACGATCTTTTCGAGCCGCGGCACTTGATGCATGTTCTTGTAGGAGAACTGCTCGGTCAGCTCCGGGCGGACCTTCTCAAGATACTGCTGCTTCAGCCGCGGAATGTAAGTCGCTTCAGCCATCGATCAACTCTCCCGACGCCTTGGCAACACGAACCTTGCGGCCATCATCCAGCGTCTTGAAACCCACGCGCGTCGCCTTGCCCGTCTTCGGATCCTGGATCGCGATATTGGACAGATGGATCTTCGCTTCGCGCGACACGATACCGCCAGTCGTCGTCTGAGACGGTTTCTCGTGGCGCTTCACCATGTTCACGCCCTGCACGAGCGCCTTATTCTCTTTCGGGAAGACAGCGATCACGCCGCCCGTCTTGCCCTTATCCTTGCCGGTCAGGACGACGACCTTGTCGCCCTTCTTGATCTTCGCGGCCATTTAGAGCACCTCCGGCGCCAGCGAAACGATCTTCATGTGGTTCTTCGCGCGAAGTTCGCGAGTAACCGGGCCGAAGATACGTGTACCAATGGGTTCACCCTGACCATTGATCAGGACAGCCGCATTGCGGTCGAAGCGGATGACGCTGCCGTCGGCGCGGCGAATATCCTTCGCCGTGCGCACGACGACCGCCTTCATGACGTCGCCCTTCTTCACCTTGCCGCGCGGAATGGCTTCCTTCACGCTGACGACAATAATGTCGCCCACGGAAGCGTACTTCCGCTTGGAGCCACCGAGAACCTTGATGCACATCACGCGGCGTGCACCAGAGTTGTCGGCAACATCCAGGTTGGTCTCTTGCTGGATCATGACTTCATCCGCCTTGCTCGGAACGGTTCCTGAACTCGATTGGGATCAGGCTTCGTCCGTGTAAACTTCCCATTTCTTCAATTTCGAGAACGGACGGCACTCGCGAATCTTCACGATGTCGCCGACTTTCGCCGCATTGTTCTCGTCATGGGCGTGGAACTTCTTGGACCGACGCACAATCTTCTTGAGAAGCGGGTCCTTGAAACGACGCTCGACATTCACGACGACCGTCTTGTCGTTCTTGTCGCTGACCACGACACCCTGAAGGATTCTCTTCGGCATTTCGCTATCCTCAGCCCTTGTTCGCTTCAGCGGCGCGCTGACGCTGGATCGTCTTGATCCGCGCGATGTCGCGGCGCACCTTGCGCATCTGATCAACCTTCTCGAGCTGTCCGCTCGCACCCTGGAAGCGCAGATTGAACTGCGTCTTCTTGAGCTTCAGCAGCTCGTCAGAGAGCTGGTCCGGCGTCATGTCTCGTACTTCGCTGGCCTTCATGGCCCTACCCTTTCATTCGACCGCACATGGCGGTATCGGATGCCTCAAGCATGGTCCCCGGGGCGCGCCACAAAACGCGTCTTGATCGGAAGCTTCGCAGCCCCCAGACGCAGCGCCTCTTCCGCCACATCAAGCGGAACCCCGTCAATCTCGAACATGATACGGCCCGGCTTCACGCGCGCGGCCCAAAATTCCGGCGCGCCCTTGCCCTTACCCATGCGGACTTCGGTCGGCTTCGACGACACCGGCACGTCCGGGAAAATCCGGATCCAGACGCGACCCGCACGCTTCATGTGACGTGTGATCGCGCGGCGCGCCGCCTCGATCTGCCGTGCCGTGATACGGGCCGGCTCCTGTGCCTTGAGGCCAAACGCCCCAAAGTCGAGATTCATTCCGCCCTTGGCCTTGCCATGGATCCGGCCCTTATGAGCCTTCCGGAATTTGGTGCGCTTCGGTTGCAACATGATCGAAACTCTCTTCGCTCAATTCTTTGGGCGCTCAGGCGCGCTCTTCGCGGCGATGACGGCCGCCGCTGTCCCCGCCACCTTCCAGCGCACGGCGCTCGGAAGCCATCGGGTCGTGCTCGAGGATCTCACCCTTGTAGATCCAGACCTTCACACCACAGGTGCCATAGGCCGTCTTCGCTGTCGCCACGCCATAGTCGATATCGGCGCGAAGCGTATGCAGAGGCACCCGGCCCTCGCGATACCATTCGGTGCGCGCAATTTCTGCACCACCAAGACGTCCCGCACAGTTGATGCGGATGCCGCCGGCGCCAAGGCGCATCGCAGACTGCACCGCCCGCTTCATCGCACGGCGGAACGCCACACGACGTTCGAGCTGCTGGGCGATATTCTCGGCAACCAGCGTCGCGTCGATCTCGGGCTTGCGCACTTCAACAATGTTGAGATGCACTTCAGAGCTCGTGATCTTGCCAATGTCCCGGCGAAGCTTCTCGATATCCGCACCCTTCTTGCCGATAACTACACCGGGGCGAGCCGTGTGGATCGTTACGCGGCACTTCTTGTGCGGACGCTCGATCACGATCTTCGAAATACCAGCCTGCTTAAGCTGATCGTTGAGAAGCTCGCGAATCTTGAGGTCTTCATGCAGCAGTTGACCATATTCATGGCGACCAGCAAACCAGCGCGAGTCCCATGTGCGGTTGATGCCGAGCCGCAGACCGATCGGATTTACCTTGTGACCCATCAGGCTTGCTCCTCGACTTGCCGCACGACGATGGTGATCTGGCTGAACGGCTTCTGAATACGGCCCACACGACCGCGAGCCCGCGCATGCCAGCGCTTCATGACCAGGTTCTTGCCCACATAGGCCTCGGAGACGATCAGATCATCCACATCGAGGTCGTGGTTGTTTTCCGCATTCGCGATCGCGCTCTGCAGAACCTTCTTCACATCGCCCGCAATCCGCTTGCGCGAGAAGGTCAGGTCGGCAAGCGCCGTCTCCACCTTCTTGCCGCGAATAAGCTGAGCGACGAGATTGAGCTTTTGCGGGCTTACCCGAAGCATCCGGCCCGTAGCCAACGCCTCGTTATCAGGCAGGCGGCGCTTGCTTGCAGCTTTGCCCATGATTAGCCCCTCTTCGCTTTCTTGTCGGCTGTGTGGCCGTAATAGGTGCGCGTCGGCGAGAACTCACCAAACTTGTGGCCCACCATATCTTCGGTCACGAGCACCGGCACATGCTTCTTGCCGTTATGGACGCCGAATGTCAGGCCGACAAACTGCGGCAGCACAACGGAGCGGCGGCTCCACATTTTGATAACTTCCTTGCGGCCCGAAGAGCGTGCGGCTTCTGCCTTCTTGAGAAGGTAGCCGTCTACAAAGGGGCCCTTTTTCAGAGAACGTGACATGACAGTGGTCCCTTAACCCTTCTTCTGATGACGGCTGCGGACGATGTACTTGCTCGTCGCCTTGTTGCTGCGCGTCTTCTTGCCTTTGGTAGGCTTGCCCCAAGGCGTAACCGGATGACGGCCACCCGAGGTGCGGCCTTCACCACCACCATGGGGATGGTCAACCGGGTTCATCACAACGCCGCGAACATGCGGGCGCTTGCCGAGCCAGCGATTGCGGCCCGCCTTGGCAATAGTGATATTCGCGTGGTCGGGGTTCGACACGGCGCCAATCGTCGCCATGCAGGTGCCCGGCACCATGCGCTGCTCCCCCGACGAAAGGCGGAGAAGCGCATAACCACGGTCACGGCCTACCAGCTGCACATAGGCACCAGCGGAACGAGCGATCTGGCCGCCCTTGCCCGGCTTCATCTCGACATTGTGCACGATCGTGCCGACCGGGATGTTTTGAAGAGGCATTGCATTGCCCGGCTTCACGTCCACGCGGTTGCCCGAAATGACCTTGTCGCCAGCCGCAATGCGCTGAGGCGCAAGGATATAGGCCAGTTCACCGTCTTCGTACTTGATGAGCGCAATGAACGCCGTCCGGTTCGGGTCATACTCAAGCCGCTCGACGGTGGCCGGAATATCGGCCTTCGTGCGCTTGAAGTCGACCAGCCGATAGCTGCGCTTATGCCCGCCACCACGGAACCGGACCGTGATCCGACCATGGTTGTTGCGACCGCCAGACTTCGTCAGTCCTTCGGTCAGGCTCTTCACCGGCTTGCCCTTATGCAGGCCAGACCGGTCTACGAGCACAAGACCGCGCTGCGCGGGGCTTGTCGGTTTGTATTTTTTCAGTGCCATCGTTCTAGGCTTCTCGCTTTAGAGGCCGGAGCCCGATCCTCAAAGTCCAGTCGTCACGTCGATCGAATGGCCCTCTTCCAGGGTCACGATCGCTTTCTTGAAACTCGTCTGCCGCCCCGCAATGCCGCGGAACCGCTTTGTCTTGCCCTTCCGGATCAGCGTGTTCACCGCCTTCACCTTCACATCGAAGAGCTTTTCCACCGCTTCCTTGACCTGCGGCTTGGTCGCATCAGGTGCCACCTTGAAAATGACCTGGTTTGCTTCCGAGGCCATTGTCGCCTTTTCGGTGATCACCGGCGACACGATGATGTCGTAATACCGCTCGTTCATTTGAAGCGAGCCTCCAGGCTTTCCACCGCGGCCTTGGTCAGCACGAGCTTCTCGCGCCGCAGGATGTCGTAAACATTGATGCCCTGCACCGGCAGCACATCGACATTCGGCAGATTGCGCGCTGCGAGAGCAAAATTTTCATCGACCTCCGCGCCATCAATCACTAGCACCGAAGTAAGGCCGAGCTTCGCAAAGGCTTCCTTCGCGTCCTTCGTCTTCGGCGATGAGAGCTTCGCCTCATCAAGAACGATCAGGCTACCGGCCTTCGCCTTGCTGGAAAGCGCGAGACGCAGAGCGAGCGCACGGACTTTCTTCGGGAGGTCAAAAGCATGGCTGCGAACAATCGGGCCAAAGGCCTTGCCGCCACCGCGGAACTGCGGCGCCTTACGATCGCCATGACGAGCGCCGCCGGAGCCCTTCTGCTTCACAAACTTCTTACCCGTGAGAGCAATCTCGGAGCGACCTTTGGACTTGTGTGTACCGGCCTGACGCTTGGCGAGCTGCCATGCGACCATGCGGTGCAGAATGTCGGCGCGCGGCTCAAGAGCGAACACTTCGTCTGCGAGATCAACGGAACCAGCCGCCTTCGCATCAAGCGTTTGAACGTCGATCTTCATCACGCACCTTCCTTCGGAGCTTCAGCTTCCTCGGCAGGCGCCTCAGCCGGAGCTTCCACGGCAGCAGCCGGAGCCGCAGCCTCTTCACCCTGCCGGCGGAATGCGCCCGGAACCGGTGCGCCTTCCGGCAGCTTACCCTTCACCGCATCGCGGAGCAGTACCCAGCCACCCTTTGAACCCGGCACAGCGCCCTTCACCATGATCAGGCCCTTGTCGACATCCGTGCTGACGACTTCAAGATTATGAGTGGTCACGCGCTTGGCGCCCATATGCCCGGCCATCTTCTTACCTTTAAAGACTTTGCCCGGATCCTGACTGTGGCCCGTCGAACCGTGGCTACGGTGGCTGATAGACACACCGTGAGATGCGTGAAGACCACCGAAATTGTGGCGCTTCATGACACCGGCAAAGCCTTTACCGATCGACGTGCCGGACGCATCAACATATTGCCCCGCCACAAAATGGTCGGCTGTGATCTCGACACCCACATCAAGCAGGTTATCAGGACTCACGCGGAACTCTGCAAGCTTCAGCTTGGGTTCCACCGACGCGCGCGAGAAGTGGCCGCGCTGTGCGTTCGACACATTCTTCGCTTTAGCACGGCCAACACCGAGCTGCACGGCTGTATAGCCGTTCGTTTCTTCCGTGCGCTGGCTGACAACCTGACAGTTATCCAGCTTTAGCACCGTGACCGGCACATGACGTCCGTCTTCCGTGAAGAGACGGGTCATTCCGACCTTTCTGGCAATCACACCGGAACGCATGGGTCCCATTCCTCGTTCTGTTCGCGATCAGACTTCTTAGAGCTTGATCTCGACGTCCACACCGGCAGCAAGATCGAGCTTCATAAGCGCGTCCACGGTTTGCGGAGTGGGATCTACGATGTCGAGCACACGCTTGTGTGTCCGAATTTCAAATTGCTCGCGGCTTTTCTTGTCGATATGCGGGCCGCGCAGCACGGTGAACTTCTCAAGCCGGGTCGGAAGGGGAATCGGACCGAGCACCTGCGCACCCGTACGCTTCGCGGTGTTTACGATCTCACGCGTCGAAACGTCGAGCACACGATGATCGAACCCTTTCAAACGGATGCGAATTTTCTGCCTTTGCATTTTCGTACCTGTGCCTTTCGGCCTTGCGCTTTCGCGGCTTCAAAAGCCGGGGCGCGGCGAGCCGCGCCCCGATAATTCTGATTACTTCAACACCTTGGACACGACGCCGGCGCCGACGGTGCGACCACCTTCACGGATGGCGAAGCGGAGCTTCTCTTCCATCGCGATCGGCGCAATGAGCGTCACATTCATCTTCACGTTGTCGCCCGGCATGACCATCTCCGTGCCTTCCGGAAGCGTCACGACACCCGTGACGTCCGTCGTGCGGAAGTAGAACTGCGGACGGTAGTTCGTGAAGAACGGCGTGTGACGGCCACCCTCTTCCTTCGTCAGAATATAGGCTTCCGCCTCGAACTCCGTATGCGGCGTGATCGAACCCGGCGCGCAGAGAACCTGGCCGCGCTCAACATCTTCGCGCTTCGTGCCGCGCAGAAGAACACCCACATTGTCGCCCGCCTGCCCCTGATCGAGCAGCTTGCGGAACATCTCGACGCCCGTGCAGGTCGTCTTCGTCGTCGGGCGAATGCCAACGATTTCGATTTCTTCGCCAACCTTCACAATACCGCGCTCGACGCGACCCGTCACAACCGTGCCACGACCCGAAATCGAGAACACGTCTTCGATCGGCATCAGGAACGGCAGGTCAACCGGACGCTCCGGCTGCGGGATGTACTCGTCCACCGCCTTCATCAGCGCGAGAACAGCATCGTGACCGATTTCCTTGTTGCTATCTTCAAGAGCAGCAAGCGCCGAGCCCTTGATGATCGGAATATCGTCGCCCGGGAAGTCGTAGGACGACAGAAGCTCGCGGATTTCCATCTCGACAAGCTCGAGAAGCTCCGGATCGTCCACCTGGTCGACCTTGTTCATGAACACGACGAGAGCAGGAACGCCAACCTGGCGCGCA
>JBAYOU010000018.1:0-11195 GCA_041678065.1 Parvibaculum sp.
CCTCGGCACGGTCTGCATTGATGATGGCGCGGTAAAGGCGCTGCTTCAGGGCCGCAGCCTGCTTCCTGCCGGCATTACCGATGTGCAAGGCGAGTTCAGCCGGGGCGACGCCATCACCGTGCGCGACACGCATGGCCATGAAATTGGCCGCGGCCTCAGCGCCTATGACAGCCATGATGCCCGCATCATAAAAGGTCATTCGAGCCGCGAAATCGAGCAATTGCTTGGCTATTCCGGCCGCGCAGAAATGATCCATCGCGACGATCTTGTGCTGAAAAAGCCATGAAATAGCGTGCGTCCGGCCCCATATGAGGAAACCGGGCGGCATTGAAACCGCTTCCGCCGCCTGAAATACTCATGCGGCTCCCTCGGACCAATCGAACAAGGACAGGGTGAACCCCGTGAGTATCGTGGAACTGAATGCCGAACGAAACGATGTCGTCGCCATCATGCGCGAGATCGGCGTGAAAGCACGCAAGGCCGCAACCACTCTTGCCAATGCCTCCACCAAGCAGAAGGACGCCGCCCTTCTTGCCGCAGCCATGTGTGTGCGCGCCAATGTGGACGACATTCTCGCCGCGAACGAACTGGACGTGGCGGACGCAAAGAAGAACGGTCTCACCCCGGCCATGATCGACCGGCTGACGCTTGATGCAAAGCGCGTCGAGGCGATTGCAAAGGCAATTGAAGACATCGCCGCGCTGCCCGATCCCGTCGGATCAAAAATGACCGAATGGGATCGCCCGAACGGCCTCCATATCGAGCGCGTGCGCGTGCCCCTTGGCGTGATCGGCATCATCTATGAAAGCCGCCCCAATGTGACGGCGGATGCAGGTGCGCTTTGCCTCAAGGCGGGCAATGCCGCCGTGCTGCGTGGCGGCTCGGAAGCCTCACGCTCCAACAAGGCAATTCATGAATCGCTTGTCGAAGGCATTCTCGCCTCGAACCTGCCCGAAGCCTCGATTCAGCTTGTGCCTGTAACGGATCGCGGTGCCGTGGGTGAAATGCTGCGCGGCCTTGGCGGCAATCTCGATGTCATCGTGCCCCGTGGCGGCAAGAGCCTTGTTGCGCGTGTGCAGGACGAAGCGCGCGTACCCGTCTTCGCGCATCTCGAGGGCATCTGCCATGTCTATGTTGATGGCGAGGCCGATCTCGCCATGGCGCGCGAAGTGGTGGTGAACGCAAAGCTTCGCCGCACCGGCATTTGCGGCGCGGCGGAAACGCTGCTTGTTGATGAAGCCTGCGCCTCAACCCATCTCACGCCTCTCGTTCAGGCGCTGCTTGATGGCGGCTGCGAAGTGCGCGGCGATGAAGCTACGCAAAAGGTCGATGCCCGCGTAAGGCCTGCAACCGAAGAAGACTGGCGCACCGAATATCTCGACGCGATCATTTCCGTGCGCGTGGTGAAGGGCGTCGGCGAAGCCATCGCCCATATCGGTGAATATGGCTCGCACCACACCGACTCCATTGTGACCGCCAACGCAAAGACCGCTGAACGCTTCCTCAATGAAGTGGACAGCGCAATCGTGCTTCACAACGCCTCCACACAATTTGCGGATGGTGGCGAGTTCGGCATGGGCGCGGAAATCGGCATTGCCACGGGCAAATTCCATGCGCGCGGCCCGGTCGGCGTCGAGCAGCTCACAAGCTTCAAATATCTGGTGCGCGGCAGCGGCCAGACACGGCCTTCCTGAAGCCTCATGTCAGAGGGCATGCCAGAGGAAACGCTGAGACCGGGGTCGAAAATCGGCCTGCTTGGCGGCTCCTTCAACCCTGCCCATGAGGGCCACAGGCACATCTCGCTCATGTGCCTTGAAGCGCTTGGCCTTGATTGCGTCTGGTGGATGGTCTCGCCCGGCAATCCACTCAAACCGCAAGAAGGCATGGCCCCCTTTGACGAGCGACTGAACTCGGCGCGGGAAATGGCACGCGATCCACGCATCGTGGTCAGCGATATCGAAGCGCGGCTCGGTACACGCTACACAGCCGACACGCTGGCAGCACTTACCAAAAGGCATCCCGAGGTGCATTTCATCTGGCTGATGGGTGCCGACAACATGCTGCAACTCCCGCAATGGCGGAATTGGCGCGCCATCGCAGAAATGGTGCCGATTGCCGTCTATCCCCGCCCCGGCTACACCGAAAAAGCCCTGAACTCCCCCGCTGCAACGGAACTCGCCCAGGCAATCCTCAACCCGGACGAAGCGAAACGCCTGCCGCTTGCCGCCCCGCCCGCGCTGATTTTCCTCTCCGGCCCTGAAAACCCGCTTTCCGCGACCGAAATCCGCGAAAGATCAGGCTGGGGCACCACACCCAAACAAGATGATGCGGGCTGATCTGTCACGGGCGTGAGGGAAAGCTGTCATTGAATTCAAGTGCTTGGCCACCTATCCTTAGGAGGCAGCAGGATTTTCCTGCGGCATGGTGCAACCGACGTTTGCCAATCAAGGAGCGTATTCCTGAGCAGACAATCGACGGACCTCAAGGTCCAGACGAGATCCGGCGCGAGACAGGCCGGCTCTCTCGAAATGGCTTCCTCTCCCGAGGGCGAGGCAGCCCCCGGCCAGTCTTCATCAATGCTGGAGCTCGTGCTCGCAAGCTTGGAAGAAGACAAGGCCGAAGATGTGATCTCCATCGACCTGAAGGGAAAGACACCCATCGCCGATCACATGGTGGTCGCGAGCGGGCGGTCCACGCGCCATGTGAGCGCCGTGGCGGACCATCTGCTGCGCCGCCTGAAAGAAGCAGGCTTCGGCACCGCTCAGGTCGAAGGCATGAAACAGGCCGACTGGGTGCTGATCGATGGCGGCGATGTGGTCGTTCACATCTTCCGGCCCGAAGTGCGTGACTTTTACAAACTGGAGAAGATGTGGTCCGCCGATATTCCGGCTGATCCGCTGGCGGTCTGAGGCTATAGCTCCCTCAGACCCTGCCCGCTTCTTCCCGTCTCCGCTCAAGTGTCCGGTCTTGCCGGAGGGGGAAATATGCGTGTCCGGATATGCGCCGTGGGGCGACTGAAGCCCGGCCCGGAAAAAACTCTCATTGATGACTATCTCTCCCGCCTCGATGCCGCAGGCCGCGCCATTGGCATTTCGGCTGCGCCCGTCATCGAGGTGGAAGAAAAGAAGAAACTTGATGCATCCGCACTGATGGCGCGCGAGGCTGAGCTTCTTTCAGCCGCCGCAAAGGGCGCAACCATTGTCGCGCTGGATGAGCGAGGCAAGGTGGAAGGAAGCGACGCCTTCGCAAAACGCTTCGGCGCCTGGCGCGATAGCGGCATCGGCGACATCGCCTTCGTGATTGGCGGTGCGAACGGCCTCGACCCTGCATTGCGCGAAAAAGCCGTGCATGTCATGGCATTTGGCGCAATGACATGGCCACATATGCTTGCCCGCGTCATGCTGACCGAGCAGCTTTATCGCGCGGTAACCATACTTTCAGGCCACCCATACCACCGTGCCTGACCGGACCGGCCTCAAGTGGACACCTTGCAGCACTTGCACTAGGTTTCCGGTTCGCTCATGGCGGCGTGATTCGCACTGCCTGAACGCTCGCGGATTCTCAAGATTATCATGACTGCTATGACCGGCGCCCGACCTCTTGTCCTCGCCATGTTGGACGGATGGGGCCTTCGCGGGGAACGTGAGGGTAATGCGCTCGCCCTTGCGCGCACCCCCATCTATGACCGGATCGCGGCAACATGGCCGCGGACGCAGCTTGCCGCCTCCGGCGAGGCTGTCGGCCTGATGCCGGGCCAGCCCGGCCATATGCAAGCCTCTTATGCAACACTTGGCGCGGGCCGCCCCATTGAAGCACCAGCGACACGGATAGGCCGCGCCTTTTCAAGCGACGGGCCTGACGGCATCGCGCATCACCCGCTGCTCCGCGAACTCGTCACCCGTGTGCGCCCGCTTGGCGGCGCGGTGCATCTCATCGGCATGGTCACGCCGTCGCGCATTGCGGGCCATCAGCATTACATGGCCGTCCTTGCCGCCCTTCTCAGTCATGAAGGCGTGAAGGTTTGGGTCCATGCCATCATGGATGGCAAGGATACGGTGTCACAAAGCGGCATCGACCATCTGCATGAGTTTCTGGAAGATATCGAAGGCGCGGAAAATGCGGAGCTTGGCAGCGTCTTTGGGCGCGCCTATGGCTTTGATGAAGGCACAGAAGCTGCCGCCACTGCCACCGCCGCACGCGCGATCCTTGAGGCAGATGCTCCCTCCACGGAATATCCAACCGCCTATCTGGATGAGCGCTATCGCAAGGGGCTTGATGATGACCGCATTCCGCCTGCGGTCGCGCCGTCCTATCGCGGCATAAGGCCCGATGATGCGGTGCTCTTCGTCAACCTCCAGCCCGATCATGGCCAGCCGCTGCTCTCCGCGCTGATTGCGCCGGAAGCAGCCGGATTGAAGATCGCCGCCCCACTTCTTGCCGGTGTCTATTCCCTTGTCCGCCTTACCCAACCATTGGGTGGGGAAGTGAGCCCGCTTTTCGAGGCGGCCTCGTTCGGCTCCAGCCTTGCAGGCACGCTCGCCAATGCCGGGCTTCGTCAACTCACCCTGCTTGAAAGCGTGGTGGAAACGGGACTTGCCAATTTCGCGCGCGGCGGTACAAGCGCGCTTTTTCCCGGCGAGACGATCCTCGTCACCGACACGCCGCCCCTCGCACAGATCGAACGCAAACCCGACCTCGCCTCCGCGAGCCTCACCAATGAACTTCTCGCCGCGATCAAAAAGGGCGAGCATGATGTGATGACGGTCGCCTTCCCCAATGCGGCAATTCTCGGCCGCACAGGCAATATGAAAGCGACCATTGCCGCCATCGAAGCAATCGACAAATGCCTCGGCAAGATTGCCGCGCAAATCGACAAGCGGGGCGGTATGCTCATTCTCTGCGGAACCTATGGCAAGGCAGAGCGAATGGTTGATCCTGAAAGCGGCGCAGCCTGCCGTCGCACCACACAAGCGCCCGTCCCCTTCATCATGGTGGGGGGGCACGAAGCATCCTCCGCGCCGGGGCTTCTCTCATCGGGCACGCTGGCGGATGTCGCGCCCACCGTGCTTGAGCTGTGCGGCGTGAATGCCCCTGCCGAGATGAGCGGAAGATCGCTTCTTGCCACCACAGAGCAACCAGACTCGGTCGGTGCCTGATCGAAACCGCATAAGGGCAATCGCCCTCGCCGCTTTGCTGGGCTTCTTCACCGGTGCCCCGTCAGACGCCCGCGCGGAAACGATGGAGCCGGGCGACCTCGACACGCTTCAAAAGGAGATCGGCACGACGCGCGAGCGCCAGCAGGAACTGGAAGCGAAAGCCGCTGCTGCCCGTAGCGAAGCAGAGGAAATCCGCCGCAAGCTGATCGCCACCGCCGCAAAAGTGCAGAGCCATGAAGCGGATGTCTCGCTTTCCGAAGACAGATTGCAAGGCCTGACGGGTGCTGAAGCCGTGCTGACGGCCCAGCTTGAAAAGCGGCGGGATGAGATGGCGGATCTCCTTGCCGCCCTCTCGCGACTCGACCGGCACCCGCCACCCGCCCTTGCCGTGCGGCCGGATGATGCGCTCGCCTCCATCCGCTCCGCCCTGCTGCTCGGTGCCATCGTGCCGGAGCTACAGGAAAATGCGCGCGAATTGCGTGGCCGGCTGGAACAGCTTGCCGTGCTCCGCGCAGATATTCTCCAGGAACGTGAAACGCTGACCGCCGCCAGAAACTCGCTCGAAGCGGACCGGGCAGAACTCCAGACCCTTCTCGACCGCCAGGTTGCACTTCAGGAAAAGCTCACCAAAGAAGCACAAAGCGAGCAGGCCCGGGCCGAAGAGCTTTCCCGTCAGGCAACCGACCTTTCCGACCTGATCGCGAAACTCGAAAGCGCCGCCGCCTCCCGGCTCCCCACCGCGCGCCCTGAGCCCCGGCCCGAGCCTGAACCTGAACGTAAGCCCGAACCGTCGCGCACGCGCTCCGCGAGCGAAAGCAGTGAACGGGAAACCGCCATGCTGCGCCCGCCTGCGAGCCCGCCAGCCCTGCCCTCATCGCGCCGTTTCTCGGAGGCGAAAGGGCTCATTCGCCCGCCCGTTTCCGGCATGGTGATCCGCAGCTATGGTGCAGATGATGAAAGCGGTGCAAAAAGTCAGGGAATAACCATATCAACCCGGCCCGACGCGCAAATTGTTGCCCCATTTGACGGGAGAATCTCTTACGCGGGACCGTTCCGCCACTATGGGCAACTCTTGATAATATCGGTGGGAGAAGGCTACCATATCCTTCTCGCAGGCATGAAAAGGATCGATGGCACCGTTGGCCAGGATGTTCTTGCCGGTGAACCGATCGGCATGATGGGTGCCTCTCCTGCCCGTGATGATCTGGCTGCACGAGGAAATACGGACAAGTTGGGCGCGGGCCCGCGGCTTTACATTGAGTTCCGCAAGGAAGGCAATCCGCTCGACCCTCGCCCTTGGCTGTTGATGAGTGACGAAAAGGCACGTGGTTAAATGAAAAAGTCCGTCCTTGCTGGCTTCGCAGCCGGAACGCTTCTCTCTGTTGCCGTCATGTCGGGGCTGAACCCGACGGCGTGGAGCGGCTCGGCCTTTGCGAATGACTCCAACACCTACCGACAGCTCAACCTGTTCGGCGATGTGTTCGAGCGCGTCCGTGCCGATTATGTTGAACCGACGGATGATGCAAAACTCGTCGAGAATGCCATCAACGGCATGCTGACATCGCTCGATCCACATTCGAGCTACATGACGCCCAAAACATTCCGCGACATGCAGGTACAGACGCGCGGCGAATTTGGCGGCCTCGGCATCGAGGTCACAATGGAAAATGGCGTGGTCAAGGTGGTGACGCCGATTGACGACACGCCTGCAAGCCGCGCGGGCCTTCGCCCGAACGACTACATCACCCATATTGACGGCACGCAGATACTCGGCATGACGCTGTCCGATGCGGTGGACAAGATGCGCGGGCCGGCCAATTCCAGCATCTCGCTCACCATTGTTCGCAAGGGTGTCGATGAACCTTTCGAGGTGAAGCTCACACGCGCGATCATCACCATCAAATCGGTGCGGTATGAGCGCGAGGGCGATATCGGCTATATCCGCGTAACCTCTTTCAACGAACAGACCTCAGACCTGCTCGACGATGCCGTTGTCAACCTGACGAAGCAGATCGGCCCGGCAAAGCTGCGCGGCTTCATCATTGACCTGCGCAACAACCCCGGCGGCCTTCTCGATCAGGCCATTGCCGTCAGCGATGAATTCATGGATGGCGGCGAGATCGTCTCGACACGTGGGCGCCACGCAGATGACACGCAGCGCTACAATGCACGGCGCGGCGATGTGACGAGTGGCAAGCCTGTCATCGTTCTGCTCAATGGCGGCTCGGCAAGCGCCTCTGAAATCGTGGCCGGCGCCCTGCAAGATCACCGCCGTGCGACCATTCTCGGCACGCGCTCTTTCGGCAAGGGCTCGGTGCAGACAATCATTCCACTCGGTTCCGACGGTGCGCTGCGCCTCACCACGGCGCGCTATTACACGCCTTCCGGTCGCTCCATTCAGGCAAAAGGCATCGACCCCGATATCGTGGTCACGCAGACGCCGCCCGAAGACAAGAAGCGCCCCTCCGGCATTGGCGAAAGCTCGCTGCCCGGCCACCTCTCTGCCGATGATGGCGACGAAATGGCGGGTTCGGACAATTTCGTCCCTGCAGACAAGAAAGACGACAAGCAGCTTCTCTACGCAATCGACCTGCTGAACGGTGTAAAGCAGGATGCGGCCTTCCTTGGCGGGCGGACTTCCAGCGCAATGGCGAATTGAGCCGCGCGGCCTGCCGGAACGATTAGCGCATGGTGGCGAAAATGGCGGCGAACGGTACCGGGAAAGCACCGGCACCGAGGCAGGAACCGGGGATGACGCGCGGCCCGCGCAGTGGCCGTCTGCTTGCTGTCATCGCCGCCCTTGTCGCGCTTGGCTATGGCGGGACGCTTGCCTGGCTCGCCCTCTCCGACAGCACGGATGCGGGCGAACCCGTCATTCGCCTTGCCCTGTCCGAATCCGAGGCGCCGGAGCCTAAAGCCGAACGGCCCGTTGAAGAGACACCCGCCCCCCCAGAGGAAGCGGCACCTGCCGCCCCGTCCATTCCTGCCGTGGATGATCTGAGCGCGGAAGAACAGGCCTTGCTCGACGCGGCACGGAGCCTTGAAATGCCGCCCGAGGAGAGCATCGCAGGCGAAGTGCGGATCGTCGGCGCGGAAACCGTGGACGGTGCGGCAGAAACCGCGCAGGCCACACCCATCATGCTTGCACCGGCACCTGACCCCGCCCTTGTGGAACAATCGAAAGATGGCCCGCTGCCAAAGATCGCGGGGGATGGCCGCAAGCCTTGGCAGGTCTATGCGCGGCCCGCGCCCCCCGATACACCGACCGACCGCCGGATCGCCCTTGTGGTGAGCGGCATGGGGATCAGCGAAAGCGCGACCGCTCATGCCATCAAGGTGCTGCCACCAGAGGTGACACTGTCCTTCGCCCCATATGGCGCGCGGCTTCAGGAATGGATCGACAAGGCGCGCGAGGCTGGCCACGAAGTTCTGCTCGAACTGCCGATGGAGCCTTTCGGCTATCCGCAGAATGATCCGGGGCCGCATACGCTTCTGACAAGCGCCAGCACGTCTGAAAACCTGTCGCGCCTCAACTGGCTGATGAGCCGCTTCACCGGCTATGTCGGCGTGATGAATTATCAGGGCGCGCGCTTCACCGCCTCCGCCTCTGCACTCAAACCCGTTCTTTCATCGCTTTCGTCGCGCGGGCTTCTCTATGTCGATAATGGCGCCTCCGCGCGGAGCCTTGCACCCGCGCTTGCAAGCGATGTCGGCATGCCGACCGCGCTGGCCACGCGCATTGTGGATCCCGTTCAGAACCCGGAAGTGATTGCAACCGCACTCGACACGCTGGAAAAGGTCTCACTTGAAACAGGCAGCGCCATTGGCATCGCATCAGGCTTTCCCGTGACGGTCGATGCGCTGGCGGAATGGACAAAGTCGCTTGCGCAGGACGGCTACATGCTTGTGCCCGTGACAGCCATCGCCGGGGAATGACGACCATGACGGAAAACGAGAGAATCGCGACACCGCTATACACCGCAAGCCTGCCCTACCGCCCTTGCGTTGGCATCATGCTCATTAACCGCGAAGGGCTTGTCTGGGCAGGCAATCGCATTTCGGGCGATGGCGGCGCGCAGGAACTGACCGGCACCACGCTCACATGGCAAATGCCGCAAGGCGGCATTGATGAAGGCGAGGACGCGGCAGCGGCCGCCTTGCGCGAATTGAAAGAAGAAGCAGGCACGGACAAGGCGCGCATCATTGGCGAGACGGCAGGCTGGCTCACCTATGATCTGCCGCCGCATCTTGTCGGCATCGCCCTCAAGGGAAAATATCGCGGGCAGAAACAGAAATGGTTCGCCATGCGCTTCACGGGCGAGGATAGCGACATCGACATCGCTGCCGACGACCATCAGGAGTTCAGTGAATGGGCCTGGGTGCCGGTGAGCAAGCTTGTTGACCTCATCGTTCCTTTCAAGCGCGCTGTCTATGAGCAGCTCGTTCGGGAACTCGGACCGCTTGCGCGCCCCGGCGACTGATCAGGCGCCGGAGCGCTCCCACCGCGTCGCGATATTTTCAAGACGCTCCGCCAACGGCACAACCCGGGTGCGGAATGCGAAATCCGCATAGTCCCATCGCTCGCCCGCCCGCAATGCAAAGATGCGGTGAAGCTTTTCCTGCGTGTAATCCATCAGCACGATAAGCCGGTCGATCTTGGCGCGCGCTTCAACCGGCGCTTCATCGCGCACGGCAGCAAGCATTGCACGACGCTTTTCAAAACTCTCCGTACTCGCAGAAACGGGCGCATGCTCAGCCGTAACAGGTGCCATGACATAATGCGCCGCTTCTTCGCGCAGCGCTTCCATGTCTCCGCGGAAGGCGGCGAAAGGCCCGACAGGACCAACACGGTCGGGCGAGGAGACGGCTAACATGGCATTCAGCACATCCGCACAAAGCGCCTGCGCTTCAGCCAGTGCGGGTTGAATGTCTTCCAGGAAAAGCTGCTGGCCCGGATAACGGTTCACCGTTCCCGCGATGGCAGCAACAGCGCGCGTCTCTTTCAGCAATTCGGCAAGAATGCGCTTTGCTTCCACCAGTTCGACAAGCCGCTGCCCGTCTGTCCAGTGGCCGGAGTGATCTTCAAGCGCCGCCATTGCCGCTTGCAGACGCGCCGTTGCCTCCAGCCATTCCGTACGGAAACCCTCTCCCTGCGTGAGCAGATAGCCGCGCAGCGCCACAAGGCTTGCTTCATGCTCGGCAAGAAAACGTTGCAGGGACGCATCGACATTCTGTGCCTGAAGTGGACCAAGCACGAGGTCAACCCGCGCGGGCTGTCGTGGCGCGGCGGTCTGCCCTGCTGGCAGCAATGTCACAAGGATGACGCCCGCAACACCGGCAAGCGGAAGCATCACCCAGAACCTGCGGCTCCAGCGGCGCGGCGATGGAAAAACATCTGAGAAGAGCGGCTTCTTCCGCCGCGAAACTGTTTGCGGAATGACATCCCGCAACACCTTCTCGGAGAAGATTTGTTCACCGAGAACGCGGTCCGTCAGTGTCTTGTCATTATCGGCTTCCGGGGGAAGCCCGTAGCGGGTTCGCCAGTAATTCTCTGTATCCCGCGTCGCTGAAAACGGCATGGCATCACCTGTCTTTTGCCGTACCCCGATCAGCTCCAGGAAAACATATAGCCCAAGATCGGACTTATGGAAGCGGAATGACTGTACCGTTTTGTAACGTTTTGAAGACGGCGGCACCAAACGCCAGCTCATGCGTTTATGATAGCCTGCGGGGTACGCAAGCGGGTTTTGGTAAATCGAAACACCGCACTGGAGGGAAAATGTCCTTCTGGAGCCGCATATTGGTTGCCGTTTTGCTCTTTGCGGGCGCGATGACGCTCATCAATAGGGAAACCCGGGGTTTTACTGATGCGCTTGCCGCGAATGCCTATTCATTCGTGGTCGGCACGCCCGTGCCCCTTCCGCTTGAGCGCCCGCCCTTTCTCGCCCGCGCCGACCTTAATGACTGCCTGAGCGGTGTCGGCGATGCTGAGGGAGGCGATGTCTATGCCGCCTTTTGCGAGGATCTGGCAAACCTCAC
>JBAYOU010000019.1:0-11072 GCA_041678065.1 Parvibaculum sp.
GACGGACTGCCGGATGGCGCCGAAGTGGTGGATTGTAACGGCCACGTCCTCTCCCCCGGCCTGATCGACTGCCGCGTCTTTACCGGCGAGCCGGGCGCGGAACATCGCGAAACGCTGGCACTCGCAAGCAAGGCAGCGGCAGCAGGCGGCGTGACCACCATGATCGTCATGCCGAACACCAATCCGGTGATCGACGATGTAGCGTTGGTGGACTTCATCGAACGCCGCGCGCGTGACACGGGCATCGTGAATGTCCACACTATGGCCGCCCTGACCAAGGGGCTTTGCGGCACGGAAATGACTGAATTCGGGCTGCTGATCGAGGCAGGCGCTGTCGGCTTTACCGATGGTGTGAAGGCGGTTGCCAACGCGCAGGTGATGCGCCGGGCACTCAGCTATGCAGCACATCTGAACGCCCTTGTCGTGCAACATGCTGAAGAACCCACACTCGCAACCGGCGTGATGAATGAGAGCGAGCTTTCCGGTCGCCTTGGCCTTGCTGGCATCCCTGCCATTGCCGAAACCATCATGATCGAGCGCGATCTTCGCCTGCTCGAGGTGACAGGCGGTCGCTACCATGTCTCGCAAATCTCCTGCGAAGCATCGGTCGATATCATTCGCCGCGCAAAGGCGCGTGGACTACCCGTTACTTGCGGTGTCTCGGCGGCCCATCTGCAACTTAACGAGAATGACGTGCGGAGCTACCGCACCTTCTTCAAGCTCTCGCCACCGCTGCGCTCCGAACAGGACCGCAAGGCGCTGGTGGGAGGCGTTGCCGATGGCACGATTGACGTCATCGTCTCAGGCCACGACCCACAAGACACGGAAGTGAAGCGCCGTCCATTCGCCGAAGCAAATTTTGGCGCAATCGGGCTTGAAACGCTGTTGCCCGCGGGGCTCGCCCTTGTGCATGGCGGCGACCTGACCCTTGAGCGCCTCCTCGCGGCGCTGACTTATGTTCCGTCCGATCTGCTTGGCCTAGGCCGGGGTCGCCTTGCCACGGGGCTGCCTGCCGATCTCGTCCTGATTGATAAGGGCGTGCCCTGGAAACTCGATCCGGCTAAGCTGAAATCAATTTCGAAGAATACACCCTTCGAGGATCGCCTCTTTCAGGGGCGCGCCATCCGCACCATGGTTGGTGGTGATACCGTCTACGTTCAGGGGGAGGAACGCTGACAATGGACTTCACCGATATGGCGCTACCGCTGATGCTGGTCGCGCTGACACTGGGCTATCTGCTCGGCTCCATTCCTTTCGGCCTGCTTCTGACGCGGCTTGCAGGACTTGGCGACATTCGCGAAATCGGCTCAGGCAATATCGGCGCAACCAATGCGCTGCGCACGGGTAATCGCTGGGTCGCAATCGGCACGCTGATTGGCGATGCAGGCAAAGGTGTTCTCGCCGTTCTCATCATGGCTGAAGTGGCGCGAGTCACAGGCGAGGACATCGCCCTGCTGGCAGGTCTGGCCGGGCTTGGCGCCTTTCTTGGCCACCTCTACCCGGTCTGGCTCGGCTTCAAGGGCGGCAAAGGCGTCTCGACCTTTATCGGCATTCTGCTTGCGCTGCATTGGCCCATCGGCCTTCTCTTCTGTGCCACATGGGCGGTGGTCGCACTTGTCTCTCGTTACTCTTCCCTCTCGGCGCTTGTGGCGGCAGCGCTTACGCCTGTCTATCTCGCCTGGCTCAACCAGTGGGAACTGGTTGGCCTGAGCGTGGTGCTCGTCATCCTCATCTACATCGCGCATAGAGAAAATATCGCGCGCCTTCTCTCAGGAACGGAGTCGCGTATCGGTCAGAAACCGACCGAAGACGCAGAAGGCTGAACCGCGTGGGCATAGCCCTTTCAGAGAGCGAACGTCTCGCTCGACTACGCCTTGCCCGCAGCGAGAATGTTGGCCCTGTCACCTTTCGCGATCTTCTCGCGCATTTCGGCAATGCGGTCGCAGCGCTTGATGCACTGCCGGGTCTTGCCGCACGAGGTGGCGCGCGCAGCCGGCTGAAGGTTGCACCAGCGTCACAAGCAGAAATGGAAATGGGCCGGATGGAGCGCCTCGGCGCGCATCTTCTCATGCTCGGTGACCTGCACTACCCGCCTTCCCTAGCCGCTATTGATCCGCCACCGCCAGTTATCTCGGTGCTAGGCGATCTTGCTCATCTGCGAAAAAAATCAATCGCCATGGTCGGCTCACGCAATGCCTCAGCCGCAGGTCGGCGCATTGCAAGCGAGATGGCAGAAGCACTTGGGGCGGAAGGCTTCACCATTGTCTCAGGTCTTGCACGAGGCATCGACACCGCCGTGCATCGCGGTTCGCTTGCAAGTGGCACAGTCGCCGTGCTCGCAGGCGGGCTTGATATCGTCTATCCGGAAGAAAACCGCGAGTTGCAACGCGCCATCGCAGAACGCGGCGCACTTGTGAGCGAGATGCCGCCAGGCACAAGCCCGCAGGCCCGTCACTTCCCCCGTCGCAACCGGCTGATCTCCGGCCTCTCGCTCGCCGTGATCGTGGTGGAAGCCGCGCTTCGCTCGGGCTCCCTCATCACGGCGCGTTTTGCGCTGGAGCAAGGGCGTGATGTCTATGCTGTGCCCGGTTCCCCGCTCGACCCGCGTGCACAAGGCGCGAACAAGCTCATCAAGGATGGCGCGCCGCTCGTGGAAAATGCGGCAGATGTGATCGCCGCGCTTGCCATTCCCTCCGGCCTCTTTCGGGAACCGGACATGCCGCTCTTCGCACCGCGCGAAACCATTTCTTCCGAACCGGATGACGATATGCGAGGCCGTATCCTCGCAGCGCTAGGTCCGACGCCCACGCCTGTGGATGACATTCTGCGAGAGGCTGGTGCAACCGTGCCCGCCTTGCGGGCGACGTTGCTGGAACTCGAACTGGCGGGCCGTCTTCACCGCGACCCCGGCGACCGTGTGAGCCTGCTGCCGGAAGACTGAAGCCTAATCGCCGCTTCGGCGCACGCCCGACCGACCGACCGAGAGAAGCCGAGATTCTTCTGCTGCAACACCAATGAGATAAGCCAGAAAGTTAAAGCCCCGCTTCACCGCCAGGCGGCGCGAAGCGATCATCATATCCAGCAGATAGGCGGCGACAGCCTCATCATCCACCTCCGCCCCTTCTTCCACGGCTATCGGAATATTCCGGAGCCGTGGCCCACCCCCGGCAAGGTCGCCGACATCGGGCACCGCTTCCGCCCGGATAAAGGATTTCCGCATTGAGCCTTCCTCCCTTGTCGTTCCAAAGCCGCATCGCCTCGCGAACTGACCATAAAGTCTATATGGGTTTTCGTGGCCACGTCTTTCGGTCTAGAAAGAACCTCGTTCGGATTGGAGTATTTGCGCCCTCTGCTGCAACCGCTGATTTACCGATGACGGCCACACCATTTGACACGCCCCACCCTTTTCACCATTTTCACCCGGCGGCTCGAGGCAGCGGATGCGGCGCTGACAAGGGGCTTTTCACGGCTTACCAGCGTGGAACGCGCCCGGATACTCCGGGCCGAAGGCATCAGGCGCGCCAAATGAGGCTTCCGGCACGCCTAATATAAAGAGAGTGCACCTGTCCGATGGACGTCGTCATTGTTGAGTCGCCTGCTAAGGCGAAAACCATCAACAAATATCTCGGCAAGGGCTACAAGGTCCTCGCTTCCTACGGACATGTCCGTGATCTGCCGTCGAAGGACGGATCGGTCAGGCCGGATGATGATTTCGCGATGGCCTGGGATGTGGATGCCAAGTCCCAAAAGCGCCTGAACGAGATTGCGGCTGCCGTGAAGGGCGCCGACCGGCTCGTCCTCGCAACCGACCCCGACCGTGAAGGCGAAGCGATTTCGTGGCACGTTCTGGAAGTTCTGAACAAGAAGAAGGTGCTGACCGATGTTGAGGTCCAGCGCGTCGTCTTCAATGCCATCACCAAGAAATCCGTTACCGAGGCGATGCAGAACCCGCGCGGCCTCGACAAGGAACTGATCGACGCCTATCTCGCGCGCCGTGCGCTTGACTATCTCGTCGGCTTTACCCTGTCGCCCGTTCTCTGGCGAAAGCTGCCCGGCTCGCGCTCGGCAGGCCGCGTGCAATCCGTTGCGCTGCGCCTCATTTGTGACCGCGAACTCGAAATTGATGCTTTCAAAAGCCAGGAATACTGGACCGTCCAGACCGACATGAAGACGGCGTCGGGCGAGCCCTTCGTCGCCCGCCTCGTCGCGCTTGATGGCAAGAAGCTCGGCAAATTCGATATTCCGAACGAGGCGACCGCTTCCGAAATCGTATCGCGCATCAAGGCATCGCGCTTCTCGGTCGCGTCCGTCGAGAGCAAACCCGCCCGGCGCAATCCGAACCCACCCTTCACCACCTCCACGCTGCAACAGGAAGCCTCGCGCAAGCTCGGCTTCTCGGCGAGCCGCACCATGCAGGTCGCCCAGCGCCTTTATGAAGGTGTGGAGATCGACGGCGAAACGACCGGTCTCATCACCTATATGCGAACCGATGGTGTGCAGATTGCCGGCGAAGCGGTCGCACAGGCGCGCACGGTCATCAACAATGAGTTCGGCGAGGCGTACCTCCCGGATTCGCCGCGCATCTACACATCCAAAGCGAAGAATGCGCAGGAAGCGCATGAAGCGATCCGCCCGACCGATATTGCGCGTCTGCCAAAACACGCCGCCGCGCATCTCGACGAGGATCAGCGCCGCCTCTACGAACTTGTCTGGAACCGCACCGTCGCCAGCCAGATGGAAAGCGTGCAACTGGAGCGCACCACCATCGAGATGGAAGCGGATGACGCCCCCATCGGCCTGCGCGCTACCGGCTCTGTCATCGTGTTTGACGGCTTCCTCCGCCTTTATCAGGAAGGCCGCGACGAACCCGACGATACGGAAGAAGGCAACCGTCTGCCAAAGGTCGCGCGAGGCGACCGCCTCGGCCTCGACAAGGTGCGCCCCGAACAGCATTTCACCGAGCCCCCGCCCCGCTTTACCGAAGCGACGCTTGTGAAGCGCATGGAAGAACTCGGCATTGGCCGCCCTTCCACTTACGCCTCGACGCTGCAAACGCTGCGCGACCGTGACTATGTGCGCATGGACCAGAAGCGGTTCGTGCCGCAAGACAAGGGCCGCCTCGTCACCGCGTTCCTCGAAAACTTCTTCTCCCGCTATGTCGAATATGACTTCACGGCGGAGTTGGAAGAAAAACTCGACAAGGTGTCGGCGGGCGAACTCGACTGGAAAGATTTGCTGCGGGAGTTCTGGACGGACTTCACAGGCAACGTCGCCGAAGCGACCGAGCTTCGCATCACCGAAGTGCTCGACCGCCTGAATGAAGTGCTTGGGCCGCATGTCTTCCCCGACAAGGGCGACGGCACCGATCCGCGTAACTGCCCCTCTTGCGACAATGGCCGTCTGTCCCTGAAGGTCGGCCGTTTTGGCGCATTTGTGGGTTGCTCAAACTATCCCGAATGCAAGTTCACGCGCCAGCTCACGGCGGGCGCCGAGGGCGAGGAAGCAACAGGCGACCGCGTGCTTGGCACGGACCCGGAAACCGGCGCCGAAATCTCGCTCAAGACCGGGCGCTTCGGGCCTTATGTGGAGCGCGCGCCGCTATCGGAAGGCGAAAAGCCGAAGCGCAGCGGCCTGCCTGCAAAGACGGCGGCATCCGATGTCGATCTCGACATGGCGCTGCGCCTGCTCACCCTGCCTCGCGAGGTCGGTATTCATCCGGAAACGGGCAAGAAGATCACCGCTGGCCTTGGCCGCTTTGGCCCGTTCATTCTACATGACGGTAATTATGCAAATCTGAAAGACCCAGAAGAGCTTTTCGACATCGGCGTGAACCGTGCTGTCATCGTGCTTGCCGAAAAGATCGCTCGCGCGGAAGAGCGCGCGGGCAAGGTGCTGAAAGAGCTTGGCGACCACCCGGAGTCCGGCAAGCCTGTCCAGATTCGCGAAGGCAAATATGGGCCCTATATCAAGCATGGCACCACCAATGCGACGCTGCCCAAAAGCGCCGTTCCTGAAGATGTGACGCTCGAGGAGGCTCTCCCTCTCATCGCGGAAAAGGAAGCGAAGAGCGGCAAGAAGAAAGCTGCGGCAAAGAAGCCCGCCGAGAAAAAGGCAACGGCAAAAACGACAACCGCAAAGAAGCCTGCTGCGAAAAAAACGGCCACAAAAAAGCCCGCAGCCAAGAAAGCGGCGCCGAAAAAGACGGCCACAAAGAAGGCCAGTAAAGCCACCGAAATGGCGGATTGATTTTGACCAAAGGTGATTCCGGACGGCAGAAGAAAAAGGGAACGACCGGAAAGAAAAAATCCGGCGGCCTGCCAACCCGCGAGGAGATTCTGGCCTTCCTTGCCGACAATCCCGGCAAGACGAACAAGCGCGAGATCGGCCGCGCCTTCGGCGTAAAAGGCGATGACCGCATTCCCCTGAAGCAGATGCTGAAGGCGATGACTGAAGAAGGCCTTATTGCGCGCGACGATGCGAAAAATCTCCGCCGCACGGATGAGCTGCCGCCCATCACCACCATCGAAATCACGCATACCGACACAGACGGCGACCTGATCGCGCGACCGACAAACTGGCCGGGCGAAGACCCCGCCCCGCTGATCGTCGTGGCACCTGAAATGTCGCGCGGCAAACGCAATTATGACGAAGCCCCCGCAGGCGTTGGCGACCGTGTGCTGGCACGGCTGACCAAGGTAGAAGGCGATGATGAAGCCTATCCCTATGAGGCACGCGTCATCCGCCGAATTGGCCGCGGCGCGGAACGCATTCTCGGCCTCTATCGCGCCAACCGGAAAGGCCCGAAAGGACTCGGCAAGGGCGGTCGCCTCGTGCCTGTGGACAAGAAAGTCCGCAACGAATTCGAGATCGTGGCGGAGGATACAGCAGGCGCGGAAGATGGCGATCTGGTGCTGGCCGAAACCATTCCCGGCAAGCGCTACGGGCTTGGCCGCGCGCGTATCCGCGAAGTCTTCGGGAACAGCGATGATCCGCGCTCGATCAGCCTTATCGCAATCCACACACATGGTATCCCGGATGACTTCCCTGAGGATGTGCTGCGCGAAGCAGAAGTCGCAAAGCATCACGGCCTAAAAGGCCGCACCGATCTCCGTGACATTCCGCTCATCACCATCGACCCGGCAGATGCGCGCGACCATGACGACGCTGTATGGGCCGGCCCCGACCCTGATCCTAAAAATGAAGGTGGTGTCATTGCCATCGTCGCCATTGCGGATGTGGCAGCCTATGTCCGCCCCGGCTCCGCAATGGACCGCGAAGCAAAGAAGCGCGGCAACTCCACTTATTTCCCGGATCGCGTCGTGCCCATGCTGCCCGAGCGCATCTCGAATGATCTTTGTTCGCTGATAGAGGGCGAAGACCGCGCCTGCTTTGCCGTGCGCATGGTGTTCGACAAGCATGGCAACAAGCGCTCCCATGAATTCATGCGGGCGCTGATGCGTTCTGCGGGAAGCCTTTCCTATGCGCAGGTGCAGGACGCAATCAACGGGCGGAAGGATGATGCAACCGGTCCACTGCTTGAACCTGTGCTGAAGCCGTTATGGGCTGCCTATCGCACCATCGCAAAGGCACGCGATGAGCGCGGACCGCTCGATCTCGATCTGCCGGAATACAAGATCGACATCGGCAAGGATGGTCGCGTTGCGGGCGTGCGCATCGGCGACAAGTTCGAGTCGATGAAGCTCATCGAAGAATTCATGATTCAGGCGAATGTCTGCGCTGCTGAAACGGCAGAGCAGATTCAGCGCAAACTCATCTACCGCATTCATGATGCCCCCTCGCGCGAGAAGCTGGTGGCGCTTGCTGAGTTTCTTGCCACCCTCGACCTGAGCTTCACCAAGGGCGAGAATATCCGACCCGCAAACTTCAACCGCATCCTCAAGCAGGTGGATGGCACGGAGCATGATCGCATCGTGTCCGATGTCGTTCTTCGTTCGCAGGCACAAGCCGTTTACGCGCCGGACAATATCGGCCATTTCGGCCTCAATCTCCGCCGCTATGCGCACTTCACCTCCCCCATCCGCCGCTATGCGGACCTCACCGTTCACCGCGCGCTGATCGCAGGGCTCGGCTTCGGCAAGGATGGACAGACCGATACGGAACTTGCCGAGCTTGGTGAAATCGCCGAACACATCTCCATGACGGAACGTCGTTCCATGCTTGCCGAGCGCGACTCGAAGGACCGCTTCATCGCCGCCTTCCTTGAGGCGCGCATCGGCGCGGAGTTTACGGGCCGTATCGCTGGCGTGACGCGTTTCGGTCTTTTCGTGAAGCTGGACGATACCGGCGCAGATGGTTTCGTTCCCGTCTCAACGCTTGGCAGCGATTTCTTCCATCATGATGAAATCCTTCATGCGCTGATCGGGCAGCGCAGCCGCATTGCCTATAGCCTCGGCGATGCCGTGCGCGTGCGCCTTGAGGAAGCCGTGCCGGTAACGGGCGGGCTGCGTTTCGAGATTCTCGAAGGTGGCAGCGAAGCGCCCGCAAATGCCGGAAAGGGTCGCTCACGCCCCCGAAGCCATGCGGGTCGCAACGGGAAAAAAGAAAAGCATGGCAGCCGCAAACCCGCAGCTTCCCGGCGGTTTCGCTGACAAATCAGCCTATTGCGGGCGCGCGCGGCAACCTGCCACATATCCTCTGATAATCAATCTGCCCATCTTAAGCAGCCAAATTGTCAGTAGTGCCACACAGAATCGAATACCGCATGGATATGGGTAGCCCACAAATCTACGAATCATCCAGGAAAGCAGCAGAGCGTCCGGCGCTGACGTCGATTCTGCGAGGATTCAGCCGTCATTGCCCCGCATGCGGCAAGGGCAAGCTCTTTTATCGCTTCCTCAAGGTGGCAAATAATTGCCCCGATTGCGGTGAGGAACTGCACCACCACCGCGCGGATGACGCACCGCCCTATTTCACCATCATGGTGGTAGGCCACATCGTCGTGCCGCTGATGCTGTGGCTCGAAGTCGCCTATACGCCGCCGATCTGGCTGCATGTCGCAATCTGGCCGCTGCTCACACTTGTGCTCTCGCTCTGGTTTCTCCCGCGGCTCAAAGGCGCGACGGTGGGTTGGCAATGGGCACTGCGCATGGATGGTTTTGGCGCCAAGGCCGACACGCCCGAGATCTGACGCTGCGTCAGCCGCTGCCTTTTCTCCTTCTCTGGCTTTCCCGCTTCTGAGCGGGCATCCTGTATCGAACAGGCATTCGAAAGCAGGACGAAGTTATGAGCGAACAGGTAGCGGGGCCTTTCGACCCCAAGAAATCGCGCGAGCAGGAATATCGTGAAGCGACGCAGGGCAAGGCCGTGCGGCCGCGCGATGCGGCAACCCTCATCATTGTTCGCCGTGACAGCGCGACACCGCAGGTGCTGATGGGACAGCGCCACGCGAACCACAAATTCATGCCGAACAAATTCGTCTTTCCCGGTGGCCGCGTTGACCGCGCCGACAGCCGCATTCGCCCCGCAGAAGATCTGCGCGATCCCGTTGCGCGCCGTCTCCTTGTGCGTATGGCTGGCAAACCTTCCGAGTTGCGCGCCCGCGCGCTTGCCATGGCCGCAATCCGCGAAACCTTCGAAGAAACGGGTCTTGTCATCGGCAAACCGACCGACGCTCTCCAGCGGAGCAAACATCCTGACTGGGCAAGCTATTTCGCGCATGGCGTAGGTCCGGCGCTTGGCTCGCTTGATTTCGTTGCGCGCGCCATCACCCCGCCCTATCGAACGCGCCGCTTCGATACACGCTTCTTCATAGCCGATGCCGAATGCATTCAGGGCGACCCGACAAAGGTTCAGGGATCGGGCGAGTTGCAGGGGCTGCACTGGCTCTCGATTGACGATGCACGCGGCCTCGACCTGCCAAACATTACACGCGTCATTCTGGACGAACTGGATGAGCGCCTGTCACTCGCTCGCGCCGCCCAGTCGCGCCGCTCCGTTCCCTTCATCTATTTTCGCAATGGCAATGCCATCCGCGACGCAATCGGGAATTGAGCCGTGAATGAAGTGGCAAAAGTAAAGCGTGGCATCCGGCCGCGCGATGCGGCAAGCCTCGTGCTGATCGATGAGCGCGAAGGTGAGCCGCGCATCCTGATGGGCCGTCGCCATTCCCGCATGAAGTTCATCCCGGACGCCTTCGTGTTTCCCGGTGGAAAGCTTGATACCGGAGATATTGGCGTCCGCCCCGCATCGACATTCGCGGAAGAGACGGCACAACAGATGAAACATGCCGCTGCCTCACGCCTCAAGGCGGAAGCGCTTGCCGCTGCTGCCATCCGCGAAACATTCGAGGAAACCGGCCTCATCGTCGCGCAGCCAGGCGATATTGGCGACGCAGCGGGCGAAGCCTGGGCACCCTTCCGGGAGCGTGGCCTTGCACCGCGTTTCGACGTGCTCGATTTCGTCGCTCGCGCCATCACACCCGCCTCCAGCCCGATTCGTTTCCACGCGCGCTTTTTTGCAGCCAATGCCGATGCCGCAGAGGGCGATTTGCGAGGGAGCGGCGAACTGGAAGAACTCGGCTGGTACCGCATTTCAGAGGCACTCAAACTTCCCGTCATCGACGTGACGGAGTTTGTGTTGCGGGAGATTGCTGAACGCCATCGGGGCAGTCCCCGCGCCCGCGCGCCGCTTTACTGCTACCGAAACGACAAGCCGGTTGTGCGCGGCTGATCTTCGGCCACGATTTCCCGAAAACAGGTCGGTGACAACGGCCACAAACTGCGGTATCGCCTTCCGCCCATGACAGGCCAACCCGTCTCCGCGCCGATTGACAGACCGCTCACCACCTCAGAGCGACAGCGGAGCCTTGTTGCCGTCATCGCCTGCATCTCCGTTGTGGGCATGGGGCTTGGCGTTTCAATTCCATTGCTTGCCTTGCTGATGGAGCGCAATGGCGTTCCGACATCGCTGATCGGCCTCAACACGGCGATGCCCGCGCTCGCGACCTTCATCCTCACGCCTTTCATTCCGACGCTGCTGCGACACATACCGGCGATACCATTTCTGCTGACCTGCATCGTCGTGTCCGCCATCGCGATGCCGTCCTATTACTA
>JBAYOU010000020.1:0-11060 GCA_041678065.1 Parvibaculum sp.
AATGCCAAGCTGGGGAAATATTCTGAAGCGCATCGAGGCGGGCGAGATGGAAAAGGCGCCACCCCATGTGAGCGCGCTCAATCTCTATGCCGGAAAGCTGGCCGTGCTGGAGCCGGGCCGCATCCGCTATGACTGGCCGGTCAATCCCGCCTATATGAACCCCGTTGCGGTCTTTGGCGGCTACCTCGCAACGCTCGCCGACCAGACCTGCTCCTTTGCGCTGATGACGCTGCTGAAGGACGACCAGAACTTCACGACCAGCGACCTTCAGATGCATTTCTTCCGCCCGGTAACGAACGGCATCCTCGCTTGTGAAGGGCATGTGGTGAATGTGTCGAAGACGCAAGCCTATGTGGAAGCGACCTTCACCAACGCCGAGGGCAAACTCGCGCTGAAGGCGCGCGCGGTGGAGCGGATCATCCCGGCTTGACGTTGTAGCAACCCCTCATGGCCCGGCTTGTCCGGGCCATCCACGACTTTCTTCTCGCTTTGCGTTATCAAAAATTCAGCGTCTCATAGAGGTCGTCCCAATCGGGATTGACCGCATGGATGAGCCGTACTTTCCACGCGCGTGGCCATTTCTTGATACGCGTTTCCCGCGCTATCGCGCTTTCGATTTCTTCATGCCGCTCCATGAAGACCAGTCGTTTCAATCCATAGCGTTTTGCGAAACCCTCATACCTTCCGCAGCGGTGTTCAGAGGCGCGCCGACGAATGTCTGACGTCACGCCGACATAGAGCGTTCCGTCCGCTTTGTTCGTGACGATATAGACCCAGCCGCCTTTCATCTTCTGATGATGCTTGGAGTAATGATGAAAGGGAAGACGTGGATGGCCCGGACAAGCCGGGCCATGACGAAAAATGGAGAGGCGATAAAATGGGTTCTAGGCCCGCGCCGCGCTCATCCCGTTTTGTACTCTCCGCGCACGCGCGGTTTCAAGATATTGAGCCAAGCCAAGCAAATCCGTCATGGCCCGGCTTGTCCGGGCCATCCACGACTTTCTTGCAGGCTACTCCACCCACTTGCCAAAAATGCGCTCCCTCTCGCCGCTCGCATCCATTGCAGTGAGCCAGTCATCCACACGGGCTTTCCATGCCGCATCGCGCGGTAGCAGGTAGGCTTTTTCGGCCCTCGTGAAAGGTGCATCCGGATTGGTGGCGCAAAGGGTCGGGTATTCCTTCGCGACGATCCGCGTTTCGATGGCATCCGTCATCATCACATCGGCGCGGCCAGCGGCGATTTCATCGAAGACACTGGCATTGTCCCTATGGAGGATGAGCGTTGCATGGCGGATGTTTGCGCGGGCGAATTGCTCATTCGTGCCGCCGGGGTTCACGATGACGCGCACGCCTTCCCGGTCGATCCCCTCCAGTGTGCGGAAGCGTTTTGCGTCCTCGCAGCGCGCCACGGGCGCCTTGCCATCGCTGAGCAGCGGTGTCGAGAAAAGTGCCTTTTCCAGCCGCGCGCCGGTGATGGAAATGCCGCCCATGCCGATGTCGAACTTGCCCGCTTCAATATCCTCCATCAGTGTGGGCCAGCTTGTACGGATAATGATGAGCCGCACGCCGAGATCCCGGGCAAGGGCGGCGGCCATATCGACGTCCATCCCCTCAAAATGCCCCTCCGGCTCCTCCCAGGAAAAGGGCTTGTAGTCGCCCGTCAGCCCCACGCGAAGCTCGCCCGAGCGGGCGATCCCGGTAAGGATCGGGCTTTCCGCGTGGGCGGTGGGGGCAAGGAACAGGAAGGCGAGGGCGAGAAGGGCAAGGAACTGGCGCATGGGGCGGACTATAGGCCGGGCCTGAATCAACAGAAAGTTGGCCATTACTGGACTGTTAAGAGGCCGGCTGCTAGAAACGCGGCCATGAAAATAACCATGAAAATGCTCATGCTAAAGTCGGGAATGGGCAGCCCCATTCCCCTCATAGAAGCGCGAATTACAGACCCGGCCTGCCGCTGACGGACCCTTTCGGTCCGGGCGCAGGAGCCGGGTAATCCTTAATTCCATCGCGCAACCCTGAATAGCTGGGACCGTTCATGTCCACCGAAGATAAGCCGACCGGCCGCGACTATCGCGACACAATCTTTCTGCCCACAACCAGCTTCCCGATGAAGGCCGGCCTGCCGCAGCGCGAGCCGGAATGGCTGGCCCGCTGGGAAAAGCTCGATCTCTACAAGCGCCTGCGTGAAGCGGCGAAGGGTCGCGAGAGCTTCATCCTGCATGACGGTCCCCCTTACGCGAATGGCAACATCCATATCGGCCATGCGCTGAACAAGATCCTGAAAGATGTGGTCGTCCGCTCGCAGCAGATGATGGGCAAGGACGCTTCTTATGTGCCCGGCTGGGACTGCCACGGCCTGCCGATTGAATGGCAGATCGAGGAGAAGTACCGCAAGAAGGGGTTGAACAAGGACGAAGTGCCCGCGCTCGAGTTCCGCCGTGAATGCCGCGAATTCGCGCAAGGCTGGGTCGATGTGCAGCGCGAGGAGTTCAAGCGTCTTGGCGTTTCGGGTGAGTGGGACAATCCCTACCTCACAATGTCTTTCGATGCGGAAGCGAAGATCGTCGAGGAATTTCAGAAGTTTCTGATGAATGGCTCGCTCTATCGCGGTTCGAAGCCCGTCATGTGGTCGGTTGTGGAAAAGACCGCGCTGGCGGAAGCAGAAGTCGAATATCACGATCACGTCAGCCACACGATCTGGGTGAAGTTTCCTGTCGCGAAGGGCGATGCGCTGAGGGATGCGTCTGTCGTCATCTGGACGACGACGCCCTGGACCATTCCTGCGAACCGCGCGATCTCCTATTCGCCGAAAATCGCCTACGGGCTTTATGAGGTGACGGCGACGGGTGAGAAGCTCATTCTTGCGGATGCACTTGCCGAGCAGGTGCGCAAGGATGGGAAGATCGAGGAGTGGTCGCGGCTCCACGACGTGACGGCGGATGATCTTGCGGGCGTCTCATGCGCGCACCCCTTCCGGGGCCAGGGCTATGACTTCGATGTGCCGCTTCTCGCGGGCGATCATGTGACGGAAGAAGCCGGTACAGGCTTTGTCCACACCGCGCCGGGGCACGGCCAGGATGACTATTTCATCTGGGTGGAGAGTTTCGGCGCGAAAGACATTCCCGAAACGGTGAATGAAGAAGGCATCTATTACGATCACGTGCCACTTTTTGCAGGCAAGTTCGTGCTGACGCGGCAGGGCAAGGATGGCAACGCCAATGCCGCCGTGATCGAAGAACTGGAAAAAGCTGGTGCGCTTCTGGCTCACGGCAAGGTCACGCACTCCTATCCTCATTCATGGCGTTCGAAAGCACCGCTCATCTTCCGCAACACACCGCAATGGTTTGTATCGATGGATGCGCCGGTTGAAGCGGCGGGCGGCAAGCCCTTCCGTGAAGTGGCGCTCGAGGAAATCGAAAAGGTACGCTGGGTGCCCGCGCGCAACCGCAACCGCATCTATTCCATGGTCGAAACGCGGCCTGACTGGGTGCTCTCGCGCCAGCGCGCCTGGGGCGTGCCGCTGACGATCTTTGTGCGTAAGAGCGACGGCGCTCTGCTGCGCGACGAGGAGGTGAATGCGCGCGTTGTTGAGGCGGTAGCGAAGGAAGGCGCTGATGCCTGGTTCGAGCGCCCGGCAGCCGAGTTCCTTGGCAGCAAATACAACGCCGATGAATGGGAGAAGGTGACGGACATTCTCGATGTCTGGTTTGATTCCGGCTCTACCCACGCTTTCGTGCTTGAGGGCCGCGGCCTGCCATCTCCCGCCGATCTCTATCTTGAAGGCTCGGACCAGCATCGCGGCTGGTTCCAGTCCTCGCTGCTTGAAAGCTGTGGCACGCGCGGCCGCGCGCCCTACAAGCAGGTTCTCACCCATGGCTTCACCATGGATGAGAAGGGTCGAAAAATGTCGAAGTCGCTCGGCAATGTCATCGCTCCGCAAAAGATCGTGGAGCAGAACGGTGCCGACATTCTGCGCCTCTGGGTTGCCTCGACCGACTATTGGGAAGACCACAACATCGGCAACGACATCATCAAATCGAATGTCGAAGCCTATCGGAAGCTGCGCAACACATTCCGCTATCTGCTCGGTAATCTCGCGGGCTTTGAAGATGCTGAGCGCGTGGGTGTAGCCGACATGCCGGAGCTTGAGCGCGTGGTGCTGCATCGCCTTGCCGAGCTTGATGCGCTCATCCGCAAGGCTTACAGCGATTACGACTTCAAGCGCGTGACGCAAGCCGTCTCGACCTTCATGAATGTCGAGCTGTCAGCCTTCTACTTCGATATCCGGAAAGACGTGCTTTATTGCGATGCACCGTCCTCCCTCCGCCGCCGCGCCTGCCGCACGGTGCTCGACCATCTCTTCTCCTGCCTCACGGCATGGCTCGCGCCGGTCCTCTGCTTTTCGGTGGAAGAAGTCTGGCTGACGCGCTTCCCTTCGGACACGGATTCCGTGCATCTGCGCCCCTTCCCGGAAATCCCCGGTAATTGGCGTGATGATACGCTGTCGGAAAAGTGGAAGAAGGTGCGCGAGCTTCGCCGCGTGGTAACGGGCGCGCTTGAAGTGGAGCGCCGCGAGAAGCGCATCGGGGCAAGCCTTGAGGCCGCACCGGAAGTTTATGTCTCTCGCCCTGAACTCGTCGAAGCGATGAAGGGCGTCGATCTCGCCGAAATCGCGATCACGAGCCAGGCGACGCTTCTCGAAGGCGAAGGCCCGGCGGAGGCGTGGCGGCTTGATGATGTGCCGGGCGTGGCCGTGGTGCCGAAACTCGCCGAGGGGCGCAAATGCGCGCGCTCATGGCGTATCCTGCCCGAAGTTGGCAGCGATCCGGATTACCCGGACCTGTCGCTGCGCGATGCGGCCGCGGTGAGGGAGTTTGACGCACGCGCCGCGAAAGACTGAGCCAAAAGGAAGAAGCATGACCCGTCTGAACCGCGAAACTTTCTGGGGCCCCCTCTCATTTCTGGGTTTTGCCGTGGCGCTGGCGGGTTTTGTTTCGGACCGGCTGCATAAATGGTGGATGCTCCACATCTATGACATTCCCGCCCGCGGCCGTGTGGAGGTGACGTCCTTTTTCGACCTCGTCATGGCGTGGAACAAGGGGGTGAGCTACGGCCTCTTCGAGGCGCAGACGGGAACCGGCGTCGTCATTCTTGTCTGTTTCGCGCTTGCGGTGAGCATCGGCCTGGCGCTCTGGCTGGCACGGGTGGATCTCCGTGCCGTCGCCATCGCCATCGGGCTTATCCTCGGTGGGGCTATTGGCAACGTCTATGACCGCATCGCCTATGGCGCGGTGGCGGACTTTTTTAGTTTCCACGCCTTCGGATTTTACTGGTATATCTTCAACATCGCCGATGTGTGGATAGCGCTGGGCGTGGCGCTCATCATTCTCGAATCGGTCTGGCCGGGCCTGTTCCGGAAGCCGGAAGCGCCGAAGACCAACGCCAGATGACGAGTCAAATGACGCGCCAAATGACGCGAAAGCATCGCCAAGGAGACTGCGACGTGACCAAAGAAGCGGAAATCTCCCGGTTCCTCGGGTGGAGCGCAAAGGCCGGTATCATTATCGGGCTTTCTGTGGCGCTCGCGGGGTGCGGTGGCGAAAGCCTCCGGGATACGCTAGGTTATGGCAAATCCGCGCCGGATGAATTTGCAATTGTCACCAAGGCGCCGCTCGTTATTCCGCCGGATTATTCACTGCGTCCGCCGCAGCCCGGCGCGCCGCGTCCGCAGGAAATGGAAATTCAGCCGGGTGTTGCCGCGCAGCGCGCCCTGCTTGGCGAGCAGACCATTGCTGCGGATGGCTCCACTATTTCTTCCGGCGAGCAGGCGCTCCTGCAGCAATCCGGTGGTGCGCAGGCCGACCCGCGCATTCGTCAGGTTGTGAATGCCGAGACACGCTCCCTTGTCGAGCGTGACGAGAGCTTCGTCGATGACGTGATTTTCTGGCGCAAGCCCGGCACTCCGCCGGACGAGCGCCTCGTCAACCCGTCCGAAGAAGTTCAGCGTATCCAGCGGAACGAAGCCGAAGGCAAGCCTGTGACGGAAGGCGAGACGCCGACCATCACACCGAAAAAGGACGGCTGGCTCTCGGGCATCTTCTAGGCCGGGCAATCGTTCCAGAACACCTCAAGCCTTTGCCGAGGAAGAGTGCTCCGTTCCCGATATCTTGCCCTTCTGCCCTTCGCTGCGCTTCTGATTGCGGTTGTGCTGGGCGTTGCCTTCGGCAGAAGCGGTGGGCTCGCAACAGGGGCGGCACCCGTTACCTTCACGCTTGAAAACGGAATGAACGTGCTGGTGATCCCCGATCACCGCGCGCCCGTTGTCACGCATATGGTCTGGTACACGGTCGGCGCGGCGGATGAGATGCCGGGCAAGACGGGCCTTGCGCATTTCCTCGAACATCTGATGTTCAAGGGCACGGAAAAGATTGCGCCCGGAGAGTTCTCGCGCATCGTCGCGCGCAATGGCGGGCAGGATAACGCCTTCACCCATTATGATTTCACTGCCTATTTCCAGGTGATTGCGAAGGACCGACTTCCTCTCGTCATGGAGATGGAAGCAGACCGCATGACGCATCTGCGTCTCACCGATACCGAAGTGCTGCCCGAGCGCGATGTGGTGATGGAAGAACGGCGGATGCGGATCGAGAACAATCCCGTCGCCGCACTTCAGTCGGAAATGAATGCGGCGCTTTACGGCAATCACCCATATGGCCGCGACATTATCGGCCATATGGAAGAGATCGTGGGTCTCACCACGGAAGATGCGCTCGATTTCTATGAGCGCTTCTATACGCCGAATAATGCAACGCTCATCGTGGCGGGCGATGTGACGGCGGAAGAGCTTCGCCCCCTTGCGGAAGAATATTACGGCGTGATCGAGGAGCGCGCGCCGACTTTCATCCGCGAGCGCGCTGCCATTGAATGGCCGAGCGAAGATGTGCGTATCACGCGGCATGATCCACGCGTGACGCAGCCGACATGGCTCCGCTTCTATCCCGCGCCTGGCTATCGCACGGCGCAGGAAGCAGACAAACCTGCTTTTGACTTGCTTGCGGAAATTCTCGGTGGCGGCACAACGAGCCGCCTTTACCGCTCGCTTGTGGTGGAACAGGGCCTCGCTGCCGGCGTGCAGAGCTGGTATGAGGGCAGCCGTCTTGATGATGGAAAGTTCGGCCTTTATGCCGTTCCCCGCACGGATGGCGGGCTGGATGTGCTCGAATCCGCGGTCGAGGCGGAAGTAGCCCGCCTCCTTCAGGGCGGCGTCAATGAAGGCGAGCTTGCGCGCGCAAAGACCGTCATCGCGGCCGGTGCCGTTTATGCACGCGATAATCAGCGCACCATGGCCTATGCCTATGGCGAAGGTTTGATGACGGGCATGACCGCTCGCCAGATTCATGAATGGCCGGAGCGCGTGCAGGCCGTCACGCAGGCGGATGTGCTTCGCGTCGCGCGACTTGTCTTTGAAGGCACCCATGCCGTGACAGGCGAAGTTCTGCCGGGAGAAGAGCCGTGACCCGTCTCGCGCTTGCCATCCTTCTGTTTCTGGTCGCGCCGCTCGCGCCTGTAGCGGCAATGAACATTGAGCGCGTGGTAAGCCCTGGCGGCATTGAAGCCTGGCTCGTCCATGAGGACTCAATTCCCGTCATCACGATGGAAGTCGCGTGGACAGGGGGCACCGCCTCCGATCCCACCGAGAAAAGCGGCCTTGCCAATATGGTCTCCGCGCTGCTGGATGAGGGAGCGGGCGATCTTGATTCCGCCGCCTTTCAGGAGCGCATGGACGAGATTGCCGCGAGCATTTCCTTCTCCGCCGAAAGCGATTATTTTCGGGGCTCTCTCCAGACTCTCGCGAATGAACGCGATGAGGCGTTCCGCCTTTTCTCGCTCGCCATTTCAAGCCCGCGCTTCGATGAGGACGCGGTAGAGCGCATTCGCGCGCAGATCGCTACCATCGTTGCACGGAACAGGGACAGACCAGACTGGATCGTGGAAGATACCTGGTTCAAATCCGCATTGGGCGACCATCCCTATGCGCGGGCAGGCGAAGGCACACCGGAATCGATCACGCAGATCACGCAGGCCGATCTTGCGGATTATACGAAGCGCACGCTCGCACGCGACAATCTGAAGATCGCCGTAGTTGGCGCCATCCCCGCAGCAGAACTTGGCGCACTCCTTGACAAGACATTCGGTACCCTGCCAGCAGAAGCGGATCTGCCCGTGGTCCCGAATGTTGAACTGCCGGAGAGGGGCGAGGTCGTCGTCGTGGTGCGGGACTTCCCGCAAAGCGTCATCCTCTTCGGCTCACAGGGGTTGCTGCGTGATGATGAGGATTTCATTCCCGCTTTCGTGATGAATTACATTCTGGGTGGCGGCAGCTTTTCCTCGCGGCTTATGGAAGAGGTTCGCGTGAAGCGCGGGCTTGCCTATTCAGTCGGCACCTACCTTGATCCCCGTACTCATGCGGCATTCTTTTTCGGCGAAGTCGGCACGAAAAATGAACGCGTCGGCCAGACGCTCGGCATCATCCGGCGTGAGCTTGCGTCCATGGCGAAGAACGGCGTGACGGAGGCAGAACTGGATGACGCAAAGACCTATCTGACTGGATCCTACCCGTTGCGCTTCACCTCCAACCGCTCCATTGCCAACCAGCTTCTCGGCATCCAGATCGAAAATCTCGGTATTGATTATGTCGAGCGTCGCAATGGCCTTATCGAGGCCGTGACGCAAGAGAATATTGCCCGTGTGGCGGCGCGGCTTTTGAAGCCGGAAAATTTGCTGGTGACGATTGTGGGCAAGCCCGACCTTTCAACCGATTCGAGCCTGCCCGAACGCGACGACATGGCACCCGCCCCCTCCGCCCACCCGTCGGAAGCGCCGCTCTGAAATCGCGGTTAAGGGAACGCGCCCTGCTGGCCGGGCGTTGAGCTTCTTGTTACGCTTCAGCCTTGTTACGCTTTTGGGGGTCAGCAACCGCGCATGGCCTTCTTCCCGCGCTTTGATCGGAACGAAACAGATGGCCGCATCCGACCTCCCCTATCGACAGTCTCTCGATAATTGCTTCGCCGACCGGATTGGCGGCGAGGGCGGCCTTTCCCGAGAAGCCTTTGATGCTGCGCTCGCCGAAACGGAAAGCTCGCTGAACTGGCTTCGTCGCGCACATGAAAGCAATGAGTTGCCGCTTCTGCGCGTGCCTGCAAGGCAGGATGATCTAGCGCCGATCGAGGAGGTGGCCGAACACCTTCTCAACAATACGACGGATATTTTCATCTTCGGCATTGGCGGTTCTGCGCTCGGCGCGCAGGCGCTGGCGCAGCTCACCGGCTGGGGCACGCAGGCCAATGTGCAGAAGGGCGGGGTGCGTATCCACATACCCGACAATCTCGATGCCGCGACCATGGAAGCCGTGCTCGGAAACAGCGATTTGCGGACGACGCGCTTTCTTGTGGTCTCAAAGTCAGGTGGCACGGTCGAGCCTGCCATCCAGACGCTGGCCGCCATGAGCGCGCTCGAGAAGGCAGGCGGCGGCAAATATATGAAGCATCATTTCGCAGTGCTGACCGAGCCCGCAAAGAACGGCAAGCCGAACCCCATGCGCGCGCTTGCCGAAGCAAACGGCTTCCCCACGCTGGAGCATGATCCGGGTGTAGGCGGGCGCTATGCCGTGCTCACCAATGTCGGCCTTTTGCCGGCCCGTCTTCTGGGTCTCGACATCACGGCGATCCGCGCTGGTGCCGCCGCCGTGCTGAAGCCGGTGCTTGAAGGCAAGGGGCCAGCGCATGTCGCGCCCGCACTTGGTGCGGCGCTGCAAGTTGCGATGATGCGCGAGAAGGGGACATCCATGTCTGTCGTCGCGGGCTATGCAGACAGGCTGGAGCGTTTCCTCGCCTGGTATTGCCAGCTCTGGGCGGAAAGTCTAGGCAAGGATGGCAAGGGCACGACGCCGGTGAAGGCGCTCGGCCCGGTTGACCAGCACAGCCAGCTCCAGCTTTGGCTCGCCGGCCCGCGCGACAAGCTCTTCACGCTTTTCCTCACCGACACGAAGGGCAAGGGGCCGGAGGCGCTTTCCTCCATCGCGGAAAACACGGCGTTCGATTTTCTCGGTGGCCACCGCATTGGCGACCTCGTTGATGCTGAACAGCGTGCAACGGCAGATACGCTTGCAAAGAACGGGCGGCCAGTCAGAACTTTCACGCTTCCCGCGCTTGATGAGCGCACATTTGGCGCGCTTTTTATGCATTTCATGCTGGAGACGATCATTGCCGGGCGCCTCCTTGGCGTTGACCCGTTTGACCAGCCTGCGGTTGAGGAAGGCAAAATCCTCGCCCGCAAATATCTCGCCGAAGGTAAAGTCTGAAACCGATGAGCCGTATTCGCCGCCTCAGCGAAGGAACGATCAACCGCATTGCAGCAGGCGAAGTGGTGGAGCGCCCGGCAAGCGCGGTGAAGGAGCTTGTCGAAAACGCGCTCGATGCAGGCGCGCGCCATATCGACATTGTGGTCGAGGGGGGTGGGCGCGATCTCATCCGCATCATCGATGATGGTATCGGCATGTCGGCGGAAGAAATGGCGCTGGCAGTCGAGCGTCATGCAACATCGAAACTCCGCCTTGACGGGGACGGGCTTGAAGATTTGCACGACATTGCAACGCTCGGTTTTCGCGGCGAGGCGCTGCCTTCCATCGGCGCGGTAGCGCGCCTCACCATTACAAGTCGCCCCCGCGATGCAGAGACGGCGCATCGCATCACGGTAGAGGGCGGGCGCGTGAGCGCAGTCGAACCCGCATCGGGCCGCATAGGCACGCATATCGAAGTGCGCGACCTTTTCTATGCAACGCCCGCGCGCCTGAAGTTCATGAAAAGCGAGCGTTCGGAAACGCAGGCCATTGCCGATGTGGTGAAGCGCCTTGCCATGGCGCATCCCGAAACCGGCTTTACCCTGACAGGTGGCGAACGAAACATATTGCGGCTTGAGCCGGAACTGTCGGGCGATGAAGGACGGCTTGCGCGCCTCGGCGGGGTGATGGGGCGCGACTTTGAGAGCAATGCGCTCGCGAT
>JBAYOU010000021.1:0-10977 GCA_041678065.1 Parvibaculum sp.
ATCGGCCTTTGCGACAGCTCGGATGAAATGTCCATCGCGCTGTTGCCCATTCCGACAACGACAATGTTCTTGCCGCGCATGTCCACAGGCTCGAAAGGCGTGAGGTAGGAGTGGGCATGCATCTGAACGCCATTGAACTCACCGGGAAATGCCGGTGTCGGCCAACGCGGATCCCAGTGGTGCCCGTTGCACACAAAGAGTGCGTCATAGATGCGCGTTTCGGAGGACGGTCCGCCAGCACCGGAGCGATCAATCGTGACCCTCCACAGCCCTTCCTGTGTCCGCTCGCAATGGGTGACTGCTGTGTTGAACTCGATCTTCTCGCGAAGGCCGAAATGATCGACATAGTCGTTGAAATATTGAAGCACCTGCGAGTGATGCGGGAAATCCGGAAACTCGTCGGGGATGGGGAAATCCTCGAACTGCATGCGGTACTTCGACGTGTCAATGTGGAGCGACTCGTAACAGGCCGACATACCGTTCTTGTTCTTGTAAGCCCAGTTGCCGCCAATCGTGTCCGACATTTCGAAAATATCGAACGGAACCCCGCGATCCTGAAGTGCTTTGGCGGTAGAAAATCCGCTGCACCCTGCCCCGATGATGCAAGCCTTTGGCATGGCGCGGCCGGACGTCTTGGTTTGCGCTGACATGACGAACTCCGAATATGAAATATCAATTCGGCTACGGTAGCGTGACTCGCAATTGCCGGTCCAGATCAGCAAAAACGAAAGCCTTTATCGCGCGCGAACGCTACGGAAGAAGCGCCAGACTTTGCACATGCATCGGCAGAAATGCCAGTTGACTTGAGCGCGTGCGAAGGCGCTACTAGCAGGCAAAGTGAGGAGGCGGCTGATGGCGGAAAAGCAGATTACCGACGAGCATATTGCGCTGATGAAGGATGTGCTGATCCAGCATGTCCCCCATGCACGCGCGCTCAACATGAATGTCGTGAATGCAAAGCGCAACGAAGCGTGGCTTTCCGTTCCTTACGATGAAAGGTTCATCGGCAACCCGGAAACAGGCGTCATTCATGGCGGCGTCATCACCTCGCTTCTCGACAATGCCTGCGGCATCGCCGTGCAGCTTGCTTTGCCGGAGCGGCTTTCCATTGCAACGCTTGATCTCCGTCTCGACTACATGAAGCCTGCGACGCCGAAGCTTGACCTCACGGGCCATGCGCATTGCTACAAGGTGACGAAGAACATCGCCTTTGTGCGCGGTACCGCCTATCACACGGATGAGAACGATCCGATTGCAACCTGTGTCGGCACTTTCATGCTGGCGGCAAACCGGGCAACGCCCATGCCGATCTCGCCGGAAGCGGCGGCGGAAGCAGAAGCGATCCTGAAGCAGAATGTGGATACCAGTGGCGGAGAGAAAGCATGAGCGCGAAGCAAGTGCCCGACATCAATGCCTTCATGCAGCGTATTCCCTATGCGCGCTTTCTCGGCATCACGGTCGATCAGCGGGGAAATGAAATCACCACGGTGATGCATTTTTCCGAAACGCTGATCGGCAACCCGGTCCTGCCTGCGCTGCATGGTGGCACGATTGGAGCATTTCTGGAAATCACCGCCATTGCCCAGCTTGCCTTTGAAGCGGGAACGGGGCCGCTACCCAAGCCCATCGGCCTTACCATCGATTATCTGCGTTCCGGCCGCCCGATGGATACATATGGCCGTGCCACCATCACCAAGCAGGGGCGCCGTGTTGCAACGGTTCATGCGGAAGCCTGGCAGGATGATCGCTCGCGGCCGATTGCAGCGGCGCATGGGCATTTCCTGCTTCATCCGGCGGATGAACCCGCCGGATCATGAGCGAGGCGGCGGAGGATAGGCCGCGCATCACGCACTGGACGGTACTGACCATTGCGCTGCCTATCATCATTTCCAATCTCTCCACCCCCCTGCTCGGCCTTGCCGACACGGCCGTTATGGGGCGGATGGGTGACCCGAAATATATCGGCGCCATCGCGCTCGGCGCACTCATTTTTACCATGGTCTATTGGACCTTCGGCTTCCTGCGCATGGGCACAACAGGGCTCACCTCGCAAGCTGAAGGTGCCGGTGACGGCGAGGAGATACGTGCCTCGCTTGGCCGTGCGCTGCTGATATCCGCCGCGATCGGCTTCTGTCTCATTCTCTTGCAATGGCCGATCTCGCTCATTGCCTTTTCATTGCTTGATGCCGGAGATGAAGTCGAAAAACTGGCGCGGCTCTATTTCGACATTCGTATATGGAGCGCGCCGGCGGCACTTGCGAATTATGCAATCGCCGGATGGTTCATCGGGCTTGGCCGCGCAAAGATTGCGCTGGTGCTGCAGGTCTTTCTCAACCTTGTGAATCTCTTCTTCAACATCTGGCTCGCTCTTGGCCTTGGCTGGGGCGTTGCGGGCATTGCGCTTGGCACGCTCATAGCTGAAGTCGCTGCCGCCCTGCTTGGCCTCGCCTTTGCGGCCCGCGCGTTGAAATTTTATCCAGGTATCTGGACGCGCGCTCGCCTGCTTGATGCAGCGCGTCTCGCCCGCACCATCGCCGTTAATCGCGACATCATGATCCGCACCGTGGTGCTGCTCCTCTCCTTCGCCTGGTTCACGGCGAAGAGCGCAGAGGCGGGCACAGTCACTCTCGCCGTCAATTCGATCCTGCTGCAATTCGTGACGGTAAGCGCCTTCTTCCTTGATGGCTTTGCGCTTTCTGCCGAAACTCTTGTCGGCAAGGCGACCGGCGCGCGAGATGGACGCGCCTTCGATATTTCGGTGAAGCTCTCCACCGTCTGGGCTGCGGGCGTGTCGCTCCTTCTCACAGCCGGCATTTTTATCTTCGGCGGCCTCGCAATCGACTTCCTGTCCGTGGACGCAGAAGTGCGAACTATGGCGCGCCACTATCTTTTCTGGGCAGCCATGCTGCCGGTGCTCTCCGTCTGGTGTTACCAGCTTGATGGCATTTTCATCGGCGCGACACGCAGCGCGGAAATGCGGAATGCCGCTCTGCTTTCAAGCGGCATTTTCCTCGCGCTTTGGTGGCTGTTCCTGCCTTTCGGTAATGATGGACTATGGGCCGCTCTTGCAGGGTTCAACATGATGCGCGCAGTCTCGCTCGGCTTTTATTTTCCGAAGCTGCGGCAAGGCATCCAGTCTGCGGCCTAAAGAATGTCGAGCACGCCTGCCGGCGGGCGACCGATCTTCGCCTTGCCGCCAGACACCACAATAGGGCGCTCGATCAGAATCGGGTTTTCAACCATGGCGCGGATCAGCGCGTCGTCATCGAGCTTCGTGTCATCAAGGCCGAGTTCCTTGTAAACGGCCTCGCCTTTCCGCATCAGATCGCGCGGGCTTATCTTGAGTTTCTTCAGGATCGCCCGAAGTTCGTCAGCGGAAGGCGGTTCCTTCAGATATTCAATGACAGTCGGTTCGATTCCCTTGTCCGAAAGCAAAGCCAGCGTCTCCCGCGATTTGGAGCAACGGGGATTGTGATAGATGGTTATTTTCGCCATCGCCTTCTTCCTTCGAAAGATCAGAGCTTCACATCCGCGCCCACGGCATCCTTGATGCTCGCGAAGCCGTCGGCTGCAAGCCGCGCCGCAAGCTCGCGCTTGATGCGCGTGACGAGCGCAGGCCCATCATAGGCGAGCGCGGAATAAAGCTGAATGAGCGACGCGCCTGCGCGGATTTTCGCATAGGCATCATCGCCAGAGCAGATGCCACCAACGCCTACAAGCGGGACGCGCCCTTCTGTCAGGCGGTACATCTCCGCCAGCACAGCGGTGGACATTGTGAAGAGCGGCGCGCCGGAAAGCCCACCCGTCTCATTCGCATGGATGCCTGAAACAAGCCCTTCCCGCACAATCGTCGTATTCGAGACGATCAGCCCATCCAGCCCGAGGCGCAGCGCGACATCGGCAATGTCGGCGAGTTCCTCCTTTGCAAGATCAGGCGCGATCTTGAGCAGCACCGGCGTAGGGCGCGGCTTGTCCATGCGGCGCGCGGCGAGCACGCGAGAGATGAGATGCTCAAGCTCCGCCTTGCCCTGCAGCGCCCGCAAGCCCGGCGTGTTGGGCGAAGAAATATTGACCGTGAAATAGGAGGCAAGCCCCTCAAAGGTGCGAATGCCCGCTTCATAATCGGCGATGCGGTCTGCCGCATCCTTGTTCGCGCCGATATTGACGCCAACAATGCCGCCCCGCCGCGCACGCGCTTCGAGACGCTTCTTCAGCGCGGCATGGCCTTCATTGTTGAAGCCGAGCCGGTTGATGACCGCGCGATGGAGCGGGAGGCGGAAAACACGCGGGCGCGGATTACCCGCCTGCGGCAACGGCGTCACCGTGCCCACTTCCGCAAAGCCCATGCCGAGCGCGAGCATCGCATCGGGCACTTCGCCATTCTTGTCGAAGCCCGCAGCGATACCGACAGGGTTTGTGAAATGCAGTCCAAAAAGATCGACGCCGAGCGAGGCAGGATCCCCGTCCCGCTCGCGCGGACCAAGCCCCATCCGCAAGGCGCGGATGGTCATGCGGTGCGCATTCTCAGGATCGACAAGGCTCACAAAGGGGCGAACGAAGGGAAAGAAATCCATATGCCTCAGCCTTCCGCAGCGCCCGCCATATAGGCCGGAAAGATATGTGCGCCCTCCTCATCAACCGGCAGAGGATCAACGCGCCGCACAGCCTCGATCGACAACACATCATAGAGATGCGGGAAGAGCGCGCCACCGCGCGAAGGTTCCCATTTCAGCGCCTCGCCAAGCATCGCCGCTTCCACGGCGACGAGAAGCAACCCCCTGCGCCCCGAGAAATGGCGTTCAGCCGTTTCCGGTGCCTGCACGGCTGTGGAGAAATGGATGAAGCCATCATCGATATCAACAGCGGAACCGATGAAGCGGCCCTCCGCCTCTGCGGCGAGCCATTCATGTTCGCCGACGATCTTGTAGATAAGTTCGGAACTGGACGACACGGAGCTCTCCCGAATGAGCAACAGGCAGAATCAGGCTTCTGACAAATTCTCGCCCGCCAGCGCGCGGTTGATGAGTGTCACTGTTTCCGACACGCCATAAAGCTTCACGAAGGTGCCGAAGCGTGGGCCCTGCTCTTCACCGAGCAGCACTTCATAAAGTGTCTTGAACCAGTCACGCAGCTTTTCGAACGGATGAGCCTTGCCCACTTCATAGACAATGTTCTGAAGCTCTTCCGCACTTGCCCCGGCCTCCGCCGAAGAAAGCTTTGCGGCAAGGTCGGTCAGCGCTGCCCGCTCCATATCTGTTGGCGCGCGGTACTTCTTCGCCGGCTTCACGAAGTCATTGTAGTAGTTGATCGCATAGCCAACGAGTTGGTCGAGGCGCGGGTGGCTTTCCGGCGTCGCTTCCGATGCATAGTTGCGGATGAAGCCCCACAACACTTCGCGGTCATCCGAATGGCTCGCGCTGACAAGGTTCAGCAGCAGCGAGAAGCTGATCGGCAGGTCTTCCACAGGCGGCTCGCCATGATGGATGTGGAAGGCAGCATTGTTCAGCCGCTCACGCGCATCCTGCTTCGGGAAAGCGGCGAGCGAGCCGAGATACTCATCCACATTGCGTGGGATGACATCGAAATAGAGCCGCTTGCCTGCGCGCGGGCTCTGGAACATGAAATACTGCAGGCTCTCCGGGCTCGCATAACGCAGCCAATCTTCGATCGAGAGGCCATTACCCTTCGACTTTGAAATCTTCTTTCCCTCTTCATCGAGGAAAAGTTCGTAGTTGAAGCCTTCAGGCGGCGTCTTGCCCAGCGCGCGACATATGCGCGAGGCGAGCTTCACGGAATCGATCAGATCCTTGCCCGCCATTTCATAATCAACGTCAAGCGCGGCCCAGCGCATGGCCCAGTCGGCCTTCCATTGCAGCTTGCAATGGCCGCCCGTCACCGGCACTTCGACTGTTTCGTTCGTGCCCGGTTCGACATAGCTGACGGTGCCCTTCGCAACATCACGCGCAACCAGCGGCACCAGCAACACATGACCGGTCAGCGGGCTCACCGGAAGAATGGGACTATAGCTCTGCTGACGCTCTTCGCGCAGCGAGGGCAGCATGATCTCCATGATTTCGTCGAATTTCGCGAGCACCTTCAGCAGCATCTCGTCGAATCGTCCCGACTTGTAGTAGTCGGTCGAGGAGGCGAACTCATATTCGAAGCCGTAGGAATCGAGGAAGGCCCGCAGCCGCGCATTATTATGCGCACCGAAGCTCGTATGAGTGCCGAAGGGGTCCGGCACCTCGGTCAGCGGCTTGTTGATATAGCCCGCCAGCATTTCCTGGTTCGGCACATTGGTCGGCACCTTGCGCAGCCCGTCCATATCGTCGGAGAAGCAGAGAAGGCGGGTGGGCACGCCGGGCATCAGGCGTTCGAAGGCATGTCGCACCATGGTGGTGCGCGCCACTTCGCCGAATGTACCGATATGGGGCAGGCCGGAGGGGCCATAGCCGGTTTCGAAGAGAATGGTCGGGCTTGTCTCCTTGCCCTTTTCAAGGCGCGCCACGATTTTCCGCGCTTCCTCGAAGGGCCAGGCTTTGCTGACCCTGGCGGCTTCAAGAAGTTCCGAAGGAGATATAGCGGGGGCGGCGGCGGACATTTAATCTACCCGAATTAAAGGATTTAATGCTTTGACAAGCGCGCGGACCCTATGCTTTGGACACCTCCCCGTCAATGCGACGCGGGGTCGTCGGCGACATGGCCGACCGTACCGACATGCTCCCGATACGTCTTGGGAAAAGCCAGTGAGTAGCGTTTTTTGGCATCTGCCCCAGAGCACGAAATCTTGATCCCGCGGTCTGAAGACAAATCATCGTTTGATGGCCGCTCAGGCTCGGACTACGCGTCGGACCCCGATGGCGGCCTCTCGCTGCCTTTCGAGCCGAAGCGCCGGTCAATGTCCATCGAAACGCGGATCGATGCCGAGCAGGTCAAGCTGCTGATGTCGCTTGGCGAGACAACGCGCTGGACCCTTTTCGGCATCATTCTGGTGGTCGGGTTCACCTTCTTCAAGACGGCTCCGATCTGGGCAACGCCGCTTGTCATGGCCATCCAGCTTGTGGCCCAACTCGGCTTCGACCATGTGCGCCGAGGTTTCCGCGCTGACCCCGACGCCGTTTCCAATGCCATGATGTGGGCGCGGCGCTATGCGCTCGTAACCGTTGTCAGCGGTGCCACCTGGGGCGTGGGCGCTATCCTCTGGCTGCCCGGCGCCTCTTTTGCCCATGAAATATTTTATCTTCTGGTGCTTGCTACGCTTGTCATGGCGTCGGTGTTTTCGCGGGCGAACTATCCCCCTGCCGTCATCTATTATGCGATTGCGGCCTGTCTGCCTGTCGCGATCATGTTTCTCTGGCGCGCAGAGCCGCTTTCTCTTGCCACGCTTGTGCTCGCGGCCATGTTCTTCACGGTTGTTTCCGTCTGGACGCGCCGGGTCAACGAGGGCTACCGCGAGGCCTTTCGGCTGCGCTTTGAAAATGCCGATCTGATCGAGCGGATGAACCGTGCCCACGCCACCAGCGAGCAGCGACGGCGCACCGCCGAGGAGGCCGAGGCCCGCGCCGTTGCTGCCATGCAGGCGAAAGACGAATTTCTCGACATTATCGGCCATGAGGTGCGCGCGCCGCTTGATGGCTTGCGCAACATGGCGATGTATCTGGCCGATGAGGCAGTGAACGATACTCAGATGAAGATCGCCGGTTCCATCGAGGAAACGAGCCAGCTTCTGCGCCGCATCATTGATGACATGATCGATTTCTCGGAAATCGAGGCACATTCTCTTGAACTGAAGCCGAGAAGTTTCGACCCCGCAGAGCTCGCAGCGAGCATTGTGCGGATGACGCGCCATCACGCCGTTGCGCGCGGGCTGTCGCTAGAGATCGACAAAGGGCTCGAAGTACCACCCAGCATGATCGCGGACCCAGACCGGGTGAAGCAAGTCCTCTCGAACCTCGTCAACAACGCGATCAAGTTTACCTATCAGGGCGGCGTGGTGGTCCGTATCTCCACCGTGCAGGCCCCGGGCGGGGAGACGTTGTTCCGCTTCTCTGTGACGGATACTGGCCCCGGCCTGTCGGCGGAAGCACAGCGCTGGATATTCGACGCCTTTTCACAAGGTGCTGATGCCCATGATTTTCGTGTGGCAGGCAAGCGGGCAGGCGCAGGCCTTGGCCTTGCAATCAGCAAGCGGCTCGTGGTCATGATGGGCGGGCATATCGGCGTGGACAGTACACCCGGACAGGGCAGCACCTTCTGGTTCCTGCTGCCAGCCGAGCCCGGTGCCGCCGCAGATTATTTTGCCGCACTTCGAAACGATGCAGCCGTTGCCCCGGCCTCGGAGCCGCAACAGCTTATCGATCTCGACCATCTCTATGAACTGGAACAGCGCGTCGGCGGCGAGCACATCACCGACCATCTGATGGCCGGCCTTGAGCGCATTGTCGGTCTTCACCGCGAGATGGAAACCGCCCGCGAGAAGCGGAACGCAGCGACAATCGCCGAGCAGGCCCGCGAAATGCGGAGCGTCGCGGAAGGCATTGGCCTCACCGCTATCATGCGAATTGCGATCGAGATTGATGAAAGTATTCGGCAGGGTGAAGCCGAGGCCGCTATGCACAATCTGCCCCGCCTGCAACTCAAGATCAGCGCCACATGGCGCGAACTTTCAAAAGCCTATCCCGGCCTTGTTGCCTGAGCATGGGTTTCGGGCGGTGCATCGTTATACTGCGCCGCGATGACCGAGCTTCCTCCACACGATTCGCCCTCACCCGCCGGACAGCCCCTGCTCCCCGACGCTCTGGCGCTGGTGCCCACGCGCGGACCTGCGGGCGGCGCCGTTGCGGTAAGCCCTGATGGCGAGATCGAAGAACTCACCGCAGTAGAAGCCCTGAAACGGATCGAGCGTGAGCCGGTCATGCTGGTTCATGCGGGCTTTACGGCGCGGCGCATTGCACGCGGACACCCCTTCCGCGATGCGGGGCCGCATGTGCTCGACCTGATGGAGCTATTCGCCTTTGTGCATCCCGCAATGCCATGCCTCCCCACGGCGGAAGGGCTTGCCCGCGCGCTTGGGCTTGATCCGGGAGACACGCCTGAAGACCAGGCGGTGATGCTGCGCGAGGCGGCAGCGCTCATGCTCTCCACCTTGCAAGCCCCCCGCTTTCCCGACCGCCCCTCGGCCGCCCGCACCGCGCTCCGCATGGCGGAAGCCGGATGGGCGTGGGGGCCCGGCGTAATGGCCGCGCTTGGCAATGCGCTTCCCGGATCGCCGGGCACTGAAGCGAGACTTTCCGCCTCGCGCGGTTTCGACATTTGGAACGAACTTCCCGAGTGGGAGGAGCGTGCGCCGCGCCCACCCGCAGGATCGTCGCCCGTGAGCGCGGAAGAAGCGCAGGAAAGGCTCGCTGAACTTGCCGGGCCCGATGCCGAAGCGCGGCTTGGCCAGGTTGCCTTCGCAGGCGTCGCAGCCGCCGCCTTCGGCCCGCGCGAAAGGGCGGGTGAGCCGAATGTCGTGCTCGCTGAAGCAGGCACGGGCATTGGCAAGACCATCGGTTATGTTGCGCCGGCAAGCCTCTGGGCGGATCGCAACAAGGGCACAGTCTGGCTTTCCACCTATACGAAGAATCTCCAGCGCCAACTCGACCAGGAGCTGAGCCGCCTCTACCCCGACCCGGAAGAGAAGGCGGAGAAAGCCGTTATCCGAAAGGGGCGAGAAAATTATCTCTGCCTTCTCAATTTTGCAGAGATGGCAGATCGCGCGGCACTGGGCGGCAATGCCGTCGCTATCGGCCTTATTGCACGCTGGGCGAAGGCGAGCCGCGACGGCGACATGGTGGGCGGCGATTTCCCCGCATGGCTTGCCGCACGGCTGGGCGGCGTTGCAGGCCGCAGCGGCCTTACCGACCGGCGCGGGGAATGCGTCTATTCCGCCTGCCCCTATTACAACAAGTGCTTCATCGAACGCGCGATCCGCAAGGCGCGCCGCGCGGAGATCGTCGTCGCCAATCATGCTCTCGTCATGCGGCAGGCAGCGCTTGATCTTGCGGCGATGTCGCTGATCCCCGCGCCCGCCAAAAATAATGACGCCTCGGGCGGCGCGGAAGATGAAGTGCCGAGCGGACGCGAGGCGCGCACGCGTTTCGTGTTTGACGAAGGTCACCACATTTTCGATGCGGCAGATAGCGCCTTCTCCACTTCGCTTTCAGCCCTTGAGGCGGCGGAGCTGCGCCGCTGGATACGGGGCGCGGAAGGCCAGCGCGGGCGGCGCGGGCGTGGGCTTGAAGAGCGCGTAGGCGACCTCATTTCCGGCGATCAGCTTGCGGAAGAAGCATTGGTGACGGCAATTTCTGCCGCTGCCGCCTTGCCCGCTCCCGGCTGGGCGACACGCATCAACGAAGGTCAGCCGCGCGGTGCTGCGGAGAAGTTTCTTGCGCTTGTCCGCCAGCAGGTTCATGCGCGGGCGGAAGAAACAGGCAATGCTTTTTCCCTCGAAGCGGAAACAGACCCGCCCGTTGAGGGACTTCCAACTGCCGCCCATGCACTTGATGATGCGCTTGGGCGGCTTGCGACACCACTCCGTCTCATCGCAGATCGCTTGCGCGCGCAGCTTGATGACAAGGCGGAAGAACTCGACAGCAGCACACGCATCCGCATGGATGCTGCGGCGCGTGGCATAGAGCGACGGGTGAGCCTTCTTATTCCGTCATGGCAATCCATGCTGAAAAGCATAGGTGCGCAAACGCCGGACATGTTTGTGGACTGGTTCTCCGTCGAGCGACTTTTCGGGCGCGAGGTCGACACAGGCCTTCATCGCCACTGGCGCGATCCGACGGTGCCCTTTGCCAATGCAGTGCTTGAGCCTGCGCATGGCGTTCTCGTCACCTCTGCCACGCTTCGCGACCAATTGCCTGATGATGATCCGCAGCAAGGCTGGGAAAGCGCGGAGATACGTACGGGCGCGTCGCACCTTGTGCTGCC
>JBAYOU010000022.1:0-10817 GCA_041678065.1 Parvibaculum sp.
AGATGTTACCGTCTATTTCGCCGAAATCCGGTAAAGCACATGGCGGCGCATGGAATGTCCTTCCGGCACGCGGGGATGCGCGAAATCGCCTTGCTTGTCGCGTGTCATGCCAATGCGGCGCATCACGGCCTGGGAGCGCGTATTGGCGGGGATGGTGAAAGAGACGATTTCGGAAAGACCGAGCGGGCCGAAGCCGTGCGCAAGTGCGGCACGGGCCGCCTCCGACGCATAGCCCACGCCCCAATATTGCGGGGCGAGCCGCCAGCCAATTTCAACGGCGGGTACGAAAGGCGCATTAAAGCTCACATGCTGCAGTCCCGCAAAGCCGATAAAGGGCGCCACACCCGGCACTTCCAGTGCCCAGAAGCCAAAACCATGTGTGTCGATATGCGCCTTGAGGCGCGCGGCAACAGCGTCGCTTTCCTCACGTGTGAGCGTTGAGGGAAAATGCTCCATCACTTTCGGATCTGCCGACATGGCGGCGAAGGGGGTGAAGTCATCCTCCCGCCAGGGGCGAAGGATAAGCCGGTCCGTGCGGAGCGTTGTCATTGGGTGTTTCCGAAGAAAGAAAAAGGGCCCGCCGGAGAGGTGGCGGGCCCGAAGATTATCAGAAGGTTGAGCGCGCCACAGCGGCCCAGTCGCGCGTCGTGCCCGGTTTGCGGTCGGACTGCATGCCGATCATCCAGTTCGGATATTGGGGTGCAATTGCGCTCGCTGCATCAATGGCGGCAAGGTCTTCCGCATCGAGGGCGACATTGACAGCCCCCAGATTGTCCTGCAACTGAGCTTCGGTCTTTGCACCCATGATGACAGTCGTCACATAGGATTTGTGAAGCTGCCAGCCAAGCGCGACCTGCGCCACGGTGACGCCATGTTTGCCCGCAATCACCTTCAGCACATCCACAAGGTCATAGACTTTTTCGACATTGAGGGGAGGGAAATCGAACTGGGTGCGGCGTCCTTCATTCGCTCGCGCGTCGCGGGAGAATTTGCCCGAAAGAGCGCCGCCCGCGAGCGGGCTCCATGTCATCAGGCCGAGCTTCTGATCCTCCAGCATAGGCACGATTTCATGCTCGAGGTCACGGCCCGCAAGCGAGTAATAGGCCTGAAGCGTGGCAAACTTCTCAAATCCACGCCGCTCGGAAATACCGAGCGCTTTCATGATCTGCCATGCGGCCCAGTTGGAAACGCCGATATAGCGCACTTTTCCCTGCCGGACGAGATCATCCAGCGCGCGTAAGGATTCTTCCATTGGTGTCACGGCGTCCCAGCCGTGAATCTGGTACAGGTCAATATAATCTGTACCAAGACGTTTCAGGCTTGCCTCTGCCTGCTGCATGAGGGCTAGGCGGGAGACGCCCACCTGATTGGCACCGGGGCCCATGCGGCCAAAGGCTTTGGTTGCGAGTACGACATCCTTGCGCTTCTCTCCGAGTGCCCTGCCGGTGATGATTTCGGATTCGCCTGCTGCGTAGATATTCGCTGTGTCGATGAAGTTCACGCCAGCATCAAGCGCCATGCCGACGAGCCTGTCAGCTTCTGACTGGTCAAGCCCTCCCATCACACCGAAGAGGGAGTTCTTGCCACCAAAGGTCATGGTGCCGAGGCAAAGACGGGAGACGAAAGTGCCGGTAGAGCCGAGTTGTGCATATTGCATTGGTAGCTCCTTTTGGGGTGTCAGGTGGGGGTGGGGTCTTGCGGTCGGGTGGAAATTGCGTCCCAGCAGGCATCCATCACGTCCTGAAGGATGGCGGGGGAGGGCTTCACCACGCCGCCCAGCACGCGCGTGACAAGCGCATTGAGCGGGCCGGAAATCAGAGCGGTGAGAATTTGCGGCGGTAATGGCTTAAAGAGCCCGTCGCGATAGCCATCTTCATAGAACGCAAGAATTTCTTTCGGGAAGTCGATCTGGATCGACTTCCTTATGTCGCCGAGGAAAGGCGAGAACCCATATTGCTCGGCAAAACGGAACTCGCGCGGGTTGGCGAGGCAATATTCGAATATGTTCCGCCAGAGTGTTTCAAAGCGGGTCCGAAGCGGCGCATCCGGGTCGTAGTCCTTCAGCAGGGCTGCGAAGCGGGCGCGCTTGATCTCCATGTAAAGCGCGTGGATCAGTTCTTCCTTGCCCGCGAAATGCCGATAGATCGTGCCGACGGGCAGGCTGGCCTTACGGGCAAGGGCCGCCATGGAGGTGCCGTGAAACCCTTCCTCACTAAAGAGCGAAAGCGCCGCCTCCAATATCTGGTGGCGTTTGGGGTCTTCGGGTGAATTTTTAGAATGAACGTTCATTCACGAAATGTAAGGACGGTATTTGCCCGCCACAAGGGCGGCAAACGGATTTTTTGATGGGCAGCCCATGGCCTCCGCGCTATGGGGGGCAAAAAAGGAGTAAGAAATGGCCGAATTGAAGCCCGCCATGAGCGTCGAGGAACTGGAGCGGTTTATGGACAGAGCCTTTCCGCAAATGCGGCAGGGCGCCGATACAACCAGGATCGAAGAAGTCGGCCCCGGCTTTGCGCGGCTCCGTCTGGGCTTTACCGAGCGCAATCTCCGGCCCGGCGGCACCATTTCCGGCCCCGCCATGATGGCCCTCACGGATTACGCCATGTATGCCGCGGTGCTCGCTCATATCGGCCCGGTCGCGCTCGCTGTTACCACGAGCCTTCATATCGATTTTATGCGGCGGCCCGCACAGGCTGATATTCTGGCTGAAGCGCGGCTTTTGAAGCTCGGCCGCGTGCTGGCGGTGGGGGCGGTTGAGCTCACGCAGGAAGGTCAGTCCGGGCCGGTGGCCCATGCGAGCTGCACCTATTCGGTTCCGCCCCGGAAAGAGTGAGGTATTTAAATACCCCATGCGTAAGGTAACGCATATACTGCGCTTTTTCGGACACTATCCGATTCAATGTTGTTGACAGGAAAGCGGCGCCTCCCTAGAAGCAGCGTTGAACCGGGGCCGCATCGCGCGGCCTCAGCCATTTGGAGATGTTCGGGATTTTCGCCATGAAGACCTATTCCGCGAAAGCCTCCGAGATCGAGAAGAAGTGGATCGTGATCGACGCCGAAGGCGTCGTCGTTGGCCGTCTCGCATCCTTTATTGCGAACCGTCTGCGCGGCAAGCACAAGCCGACCTACACGCCCCATCTCGATTGTGGAGACCATGTAATCGTCGTCAATGCCGGCAAGGTGCAGTTCACCGGCAACAAGTATGACGACAAACGTTATTACCGCCACACGGGTCATCCCGGCGGCATCAAGGAAACCAGCCCGAAGCGGATTCTCGAAGGCCGTTTCCCGGAGCGTGTTCTTGAACTGGCTGTGAAGCGGATGATTCCGGCGGGCCCGCTTGGCCGTCGCCAGATGACGCATCTCCACATCTATAGCGGTGCGGACCACCCGCATGAGGCGCAGCAGCCCGAGAAGATCGACTTCGCTGCCCAGAACCGCAAGAACGTCAGGATCGCATAATCATGTCCGAAACAACCACGCTCGAAGACCTGAAGGGCGCGATGGAAGGCGCAAGCGCGCCGGACGCGAACGCGACCCCCGCAGAGCCGAAGCTCGACAAGTTCGGTCGCGCCTATGCGACCGGCCGTCGTAAGGACGCCGTTGCCCGCGTGTGGATCAAGCCGGGTTCTGGCCGCATCAGCATCAATGGCCGTGAGCTGGAGCGCTATTTCGCGCGCCCGGTTCTGCGCATGATCCTGAACCAGCCGCTCGTCGTTGCTGCCCGTGAAAACCAGTACGACATCACCTGCACGGTAACGGGTGGTGGTCTGTCCGGTCAGGCGGGGGCCATTCGTCACGGCATTTCGCGCGCGCTCACCTATTATGAGCCGTCTCTGCGCGGTGCACTCAAGAAGGCTGGCTTCCTGACGCGCGACAGCCGTACGGTTGAACGCAAGAAGTACGGCAAGGCGAAGGCCCGCCGCAGCTTCCAGTTCTCGAAGCGCTGATCCCTTTTACGGGTTCACGGGAAAAGGCGCTTCGTGGAAACGAGGCGCCTTTTTCGTATCTTGCCTGTCCGCCCGAGCCTGCGGGGGTTATCCTGCAGAGCAGCGGCATCTGGAATGGATTTGAGACATGACCACCAAGGTTTTCATCGACGGCGAAGCGGGGACAACGGGGCTCGAAATCCGTGCGCGGCTTGATGGTCGCGATGATCTCAGCTTCATTTCGCTGGGCGATGACAGGCGCAAGGATCCTGCTGCGCGGAAAGAGGCGCTCAATGAAGCCGACATCGTGATCCTCTGTCTGCCGGATGATGCTGCGCGGGAGGCTGTTTCTCTGATCGACAATTCGACCACACGCGTCATTGATGCCTCGACAGCGCATCGTGTGAGCGAGGGGTGGATTTACGGCTTTCCCGAAATGTCGTCCGAGCAGCGGCAGGAAATTGCGGGCGCTACTCGCGTCACCAATCCCGGCTGCTATCCGACGGGAGCTATCGCGCTTGTGCGCCCGCTCGTCATGGCAGGGCTGATGCCGGAAAGCTGGCCTGTCACGATCAATGCCGTGTCGGGCTATTCGGGCGGGGGCAAGCAGATGATTGCCGAGTTCGAAGACAAGGCCGCGCCCAATTATACGCTCGAAGCCTATCGCACCTATGCGCTCAGTCTTGCGCATAAGCATATTCCCGAGATGCAGCAGAATATGGGTCTTGCCCATCCGCCGCTCTTCGCGCCGAGCGTTGGCCGCTATGCGCAGGGCATGATTGTGGAAGTGCCGCTGCAACTTTGGGCGCTACCGGGCGCGCCGAGTGTTGCGAAGGTGCATGAGGTGCTGGCGCGTGCCTATGAAGGGCAGCGTTTTGTGTCCGTCGCCTCGCTTGAGGAAAGCGCCGCGATGACAAAGCTTGAACCGGAGGCGCTGAACGGTACCAACGACCTCAAGCTTTTTGTCTTTGGCAATGAGGCGACAAAGCAGGCGAGGGCTGTTGCGCTTCTCGACAATCTCGGCAAGGGCGCGTCCGGTCAGGCGGTGCAGTGCCTCAACATCATGATCGGCGCGGAAGAGGGCCTCGGCGTCAATCTTTGATGCTGCTTCCTAAATCGTCATGGCCGGGCTTGACCCGGCCATCCACGCCCTTGCGGTAAAGATGTGGATAGGAATTCAGCAGACAGACAATATCCCCGCTTGAAGAGCGCCGCGCTCCTCACCATCTGCGAAGCCATGTCCAGAATTACACCTGAATTTTGAGAAGCACGACGCCTGCGGCCACCACGCAGGCAGCGGCGATGGCGCGCCAGCCAAGGCCTTCCTTCATGAGAAAGCCGGAGATGAGAGCGGCGAAGACGACGCTTGTCTCCCGCAATGCGGCTACCGGGCCGAGCGGGGCAAGTGTCATTGCCCAGATGACAAGCCAATAGGCGACAACGGACATGACGCCGCCTGCCGCGCCAACAGCCATTGTCTTTTGCGGCACGAGAAAGGCGCGCCCGCGACGCCAGAGCACAATGAGAAAGAAGATCAGCCCGTCAAAAAAGAAGAGCCAGATCACATAGACATGCGGGCTCTCCGCCACGCGCCCGCCCACGCCGTCGTTCAGCGTATAGGCCGCTATGAAAAGCGATGTACCCAGCGCATAGGTCAGCGCGCGGGGGTCGTTCGGCACGCCATGCCCATTCGTGCGGCGGAAGGCGAGGCTCACAATGCCAAGCGCGATGAGTGCGACACCGATAAAAGCTTCCGTGGGCAGGATTTCGTCAAGCCAGAAGACGCCGACAATCGTGACGATGGCAGGCGCGAGGCCGCGAGAGAGCGGATAGACTTGCCCGAAATCGCCATGCTCATAGCATTTGACGAGGAAGAGCTTGTACCCTGCATGAAGCGCAAAGGAGAGGATGAGGATTTTCCACACATCCGCCGAAGGCAGCGGCACGAGAAAGAGGAACGGTAGCGCCACAAGGCCGGTTGCCCCCGCGAGCCAGCCCATTGTCATCAGCCGGTCAGCCCCGTTTTTCACAAGGGCGTTCCAGCTTGCATGGAGAAGGGCGGAAAAGAGGACGGCGAGGGTGACGGTAAGGGTCAAGATGGGGGTTTCCGGCAGGCACCGCAAAATAGCGGCGAAGGGCAAGCTAGCCTGTTCCCGGCATCAAGCCGAGAGGGGTTTTTGGCCAGAGGCTTTGCGGCAACTCACTATCCGCAGAAGGAGCAAGCACCCGACCTTTGGAACCTTTGCGGAGGCAGAGAATTGAAGGATTCGGCCCAACCTGCGGCGGAACAGTGAATGTCGGCTGATTTTTTTGTTTTCGTCGCTATCGGCTTTTTCGCGCAGATCGTGGACGGCGCCCTCGGCATGGCCTTTGGGGTGCTTTGCACATCGAGCCTGCTTGCGATGGGCGTCCCGCCAGCTACCGCCAGCGCGATGACCCATGCAACCGAGGTTTTCACCACAGCGGCCTCCGGTGCCTCTCATGCATGGCACCGCAATGTGGACTGGCGGCTTGTTGCGCGGCTCGCGCCTGCGGGTATGATCGGCGGAGCGATTGGCGCCTGGTTCCTGTCGAATGTGGATGGTGATTTTATCGCGCCTTTTGTCTCGGCCTATCTCATCGCAGTCGGTATCTATATTCTGATCAAGGCGTTCCGACCGGCCTGGCCGCGCGCCGTGCGCGACTGGATCGTGCCTTATGCGGGCTTTGGCGGCGGGATTCTCGACGCGATAGGCGGCGGTGGTTGGGGACCGATTGTGACCACCTCGCTTGTCGGGCGCGGGCATGAGCCGAAGAAAGTGATCGGCTCCACGAATCTCACCGAATTCATGGTGACGCTGGTCATCTCCATGACTTTCGTGCTGGCGCTTGGGTGGTCGGAACTCGGCAACGCTATCGGGCTGATTGTCGGGGGTGTGATCGCCGCACCGATCGGTGCCATCGTCGTGAAAAAGGTTCCCGTCCGCGCACTGATGATTGCCGTGTCGGTCATTGTGATTGCCACGTCGATGGTGCGGGTTTTTGGCATATTATGAGAGACTGTTTGAAAGCCCTCCAACCTACATCATCATGGCCCGATTTAGTCGGGCTATCCGCTTCTTCAATCTTTGGTTTTTATCGCAAAGACCTAGATAGCCGGGTCAAGCCCGGCCATGACGAGGTTGGTGGATTGACGATTCAAACGACCTTGGCATGCCTTTCAAACAGTCTCTCAATCCTCACTCTTCACCAGCACATATGATCCCGGCGCATCCTCCAGCACCCTGAGCTTCCCCGCGCCGGGTTTGCGCGCTGCTACCATGGGCCCGGATTTTTCCGAGAGCCAGTTTTCCCAGTCGGGCCACCATGAGCCCTTGTGGTCGGTTGCGCCTGCAAACCATTCATCGGGCGTGGCGGGCAGGGCGTCGTTCAGCCAGTGGTTATATTTGCCGCTCGCGGGCGGGTTGATGACGCCTGCAATATGGCCCGAGCCTGCGCAGATGAAGCGGACCGGGCCGCCGAAAAGGCGCGTCGCTTTGTAGACGGACGGGTAGGGTGAGATGTGGTCCTCGCGGCTGGATTGCAGATAGACTGGTACCTTTACCTTGCCGAGATCAAGCGTCTCGCCTTCGAGTACCATCCGGCCTTCTGCGAGTTTGTTCTCAAGATAGCATTCGCGCAGATAGAATACATGCATGGCGGAGGGAAGCCGCGTGGCATCAGAGTTCCAGAACAGAATGTCGAAAGGCATTGGCTCGCGGCCAAGCAGGTAGTTGTTCACGACATAATTCCAGATGAGGTCGTTCGAGCGCAGCATGTTGAAAGTGGAGGCCATGGTGGACCCCTTCAGATAGCCGCCTTCCTCATGCATCTGGCGTTCAATGTCGGAGATTTGCTCTTCGTCGATAAAGACCTTGAGTTCGCCCGCCTCGGTGAAATCTACCTGCGTGACGAGGAAGGTTGCAGATTTTACCCGCTTATCCCCGCGCGCGGCCATATGGGCGAGAGAGCAGGCGAGCAAAGTGCCGCCAATGCAATAGCCAACGGCATTGACCTCCCGCTCGCCCGTTGCCTGCTCCACGGCATCGAGAGCGGCATAGACGCCTTCCGTCATGTAATCGCCAAAGCTCTTCAGCGCGAGGCGCGCATCCGGGTTCACCCAGCTTGCGACAAAGACTGTGTAGCCCTTGTCGAGGCACCATTTGACGAGCGACTTATCGGGCGTGAGGTCAAGGATGTAATATTTGTTGATCCAGGGCGGGAAAATGACGAGCGGGCGCTTGTACACTTTCTCCGTGGTCGGCTCATATTGGATGAGCTGCATCAGATCATTCTGATAGATGATCTTGCCCGGCGTGGTTGCAACATTCTCACCAAGGCGGAAGGCGTCCATATCCGTCTGCTGGATCTGGATGCGGCCCCCGCCGCGTTCGATATCCTCCAGCAGATTCTCCATGCCAGCGACGAGATTTTCGCCATTCGACGCGAGCGTGGTGCGGAGGATTTCCGGATTGGTGAGCAGGAAATTTGAAGGCGAAAAGGCATTTGTCATCTGGCGGACATAGAAATCGGCCTTGTCGCGTGTATGGGCGTCCACATCATCGGCAAGACGCACACGGTCCGTCATCCATTTACTGGTGAGCAGATAGGTCTGCTTCATCAGGTCGAAGATGATGTTTTCCTGCCAGTCCGGATCGCGGAAACGTTTGTCGCTGCGGCTAGGTGTAGCAACAGGCACGACTTCTTCGCCCAGCAAGCGGCGGGTAATGTTGGTCGCGAGGTTCAGGTAACCTTCAAAGAGGGCGCTTTGCGCCTCCACAATTCTTGTCGGGTTGCGCATATAGCTTGCGGCGACATCCATCAACGCGCGGCCTACACGCTGCAAATCATGCATGGCGTGGTTGGCATTTGTCGGGGCGTTCTCGTTCTGCATCAGCAGGCGCGCGGCCTTCTGTCCGAGATTGGTGGCTCGGAGAAGGTTCGCGGCGAGGCGGCCAAGATCGGGCATCACATAGTCGCGGGAAGGCACTTCCTGTGCGGAAGGAGGCGGGGTTGCGTTTTCGGACTTTTCCGCAGTGGTCGGCTTTGCTGGTTCTGCCTTTTTCGGGGCCGACTTCCGCTTTTTCGGCTTGCTGTCAGTGGCGGATGTCTCTTTCAGGCTCATCTGGTATTTTCCTGAACTTCCCTCTGGTTTGTCGGGCTGATTTACCGGAACCACGGCCCCCGAAACCCGATATTGCCGCATCTTTGGCAGCGACAAATGGTTTCGTGTTATCAGCCTATACTATAGGCTTGCATCTGTCCGCTCGAGGGCAGGCGGGCAAGCTCGAATCTCCGTATAATTCGGAGCGGATATCGCCGGAAGGCGCAACAGGACAGGAGTTCGGAATGTCGTACCCGACATGGGATCAGACAGTGCATCGCGAGAGCAGGTCGCTTGCCGCCAAGGCGCGTACTGGTGTCGCCGCCGCTGCGCTTCTCATGGCAGGCGCGATGCTGGCTGGCTGCTCGGCTGTCTCTGATGATACGAAGCCCGACGCGATGTATGGCGGCACGCCCTCTCAGGCGACTGCGGATGTTGTGTTCCCGGATCTGCGCAGTGTGCCGCAGCAACGCCCGGCGACCTCAACGCTTGAGGAGCGCAAGGATGTTGCTCGCGACCTCGCGGCTGATCGGGAAGAGGCCGTTCGTGCTGAAGAGGCGCTCCGCCGCGGTGCGCTGCTCTCGCCGACCGGCCCCGCGACCTCCGTCACCGCGCGCCCGACGCCTCTGCCGGAACTGACCGATATTCCCGCCGAACTGGAAAAACAGGCTCTCTACACGGACGCGCCCGTCATCCCCATGCCGACAAGCCGGGGCGGACATAGCGACTTCACCAAGGTGCTTCCAGAGCGCCTGCTGAAGACCGCCGCCGCGAAGGCCGAGGCTTCCGGTACCGTGACAGAGGATGGCGCTCCGGCTGCCGTCCCGGCCTCCCGCGCCACGAGCGAGGATACGGGGCCGGAGGTGACAGCCGCTCCCACAAGGCATGTCACGGTAAAGCCCGTTATCGGCGCCCCGTAGGGGCAAAGCGATCAATAAGGGGTATGCGGCGTCAGACGCCGGCTACCCGCCACAAATCTGCCATGCCACATAGCGCAAATTGGGGCCCTCCGGCCCGTTTTCGCGTGGCCCGGCAACCCCTTTGGCGTTATAAGACGCCGTGAACCGGCGGGGCGGCGGTTAGGCCGACCTCCGCGCGATTCAGCGTATCAGGATCTGGCCATGAGCGAAGAGTTCCACCGCATAAAGCGACTGCCCCCTTACGTGTTCGAGAGCGTCAACAAGCTCAAGGCGAAGGCGCGGGCCGAGGGCAAGGACATCATTGATTTCGGCATGGGTAATCCCGACATGCCGACGCCGCCGCATATCGTGGAAAAGCTTGTCGAGGCCGTTCGCGACCCGAAGACGCATCGCTATTCCTCGTCGCGCGGCATTCCGGGGCTGCGCCGCGCTCAGGCTGCCTATTATGAGCGGCGCTTCAGCGTGAAGCTCAACCCGGAAACGGAAGTCATCGCCACGCTCGGCTCCAAGGAGGGGCTCGCCAATCTCGCCCAGGCCATCACCGCGCCGGGCGACGTGATCCTGTGCCCGAATCCGAGCTACCCGATCCATGCTTTCGGTTTCATCATTTCCGGCGCGGTCATTCGCTCGGTCCCATTTGAGAGCGAGGCGGGCTTCTTCGAGATGCTGGAGCGCGGCGTGCGGCACAGCGTGCCGAAGCCGACGGCGCTCGTTGTCTCCTTTCCGTCGAACCCGACAGCGCAGGTCGCCGATCTCGATTTCTATCGTGAGGTCATCGCCTTTGCGGCGAAGCATGATCTCTATGTGATTTCCGATCTCGCCTATTCAGAAATCTATTTTGAT
>JBAYOU010000023.1:0-10775 GCA_041678065.1 Parvibaculum sp.
GCTACGCCGCTTCATCCACATTATTTTCAATCCGGTTGCGGGCAGGCGGAAACGGCATCTGCTGGATGATGTTGTCGACAGGCTTCGCGCTGCGGGGGCGGATGTAACGATTGAACTGACAGAAGGCCCCGCTCACGCCGCCGCGCTTGCGCGCGAGGCAGCGCGGCGGAGACAGGCTGATGTGATCGTCGCGGCAGGTGGCGATGGCACGATCAATGAGGTCGCACGGGGGCTGCTCGGGCAGGGTATACCGCTCGGCATTGTTCCGCTTGGCACGGCGAATGTTCTCGCAATTGAAATCGGCTTGCGAGCAAAGGCTGATGAGGTCGCCGCCATGCTGTTGGAAAGCCCGGCGGAGATTGTCGGCACGGGGCTTGTGCAGGGCGAGATCTTTCTTCTCATGGTCGGGATTGGCTTTGATGGCGAGATCGTGCGTCGCGTCAATCCGCGCATAAAGAGGCTATGGGGCAAGGGTGCCTTCATTCTCTCCGGCCTCAAGGTCTGGCTGCGTGGTCCGGCGCGTGACATTTGCCTGGTAGTCGATGGTCGCGAGAAGCGCGCGGCATGGGCAGTCGTTACCAATGCGCGGTATTATGCAGGGCCATTCGTGCTGGCGCCCGACGCAGCAATCACGCAGCCGGGGCTTACTCTCTTTCTCTTTCAGAAGAAGTCGCGGCTCGCCTTCGCGATTTATCTTGCGGCATTGGGGCTTGGCCTTGTTCCGCGCCTAAGCTCGGTTGAGGTTCTGCCTGCCCGCGCGATTGATGTTCAGGGGCCGGAAGGGCTTGCCGTTGAAGTTGACGGGGACAGGCGGGACCATCTGCCGCAACGGATCGAGCAGGGGACGCAGTTTCTCAGACTGGTGATGCCGAAATAGGCGTTTGCTATCGCTGGCCAAAGCGCGGGCGGGTTATGCCGTTTTGTGAGGGCAGTTCGGCGGGAGAGGTCCACCGGCCATAGTAATCCGCAAGAGACATGGAAACGCCATTCGCGCCCATGATGCGTGCATGGGTGCGTGTCAGGCGGCGAGGCTCTGCTACACCGCAGGAATGAGCAATCATGCAGACTTCCTGCGTGATGCGCTGCGCATATCGGTGGACGCGATGCGCCTTGTCAGTCACATCGAGGCCGCGTTGCAGCCGTTTGTCATGCGTGGTGATGCCGGTCGGGCAAGTATTCCGGTTGCATTGAAGCGCCTGAATACAGCCGAGCGCAAACATGTATCCGCGGGCGGAGGATACGAAATCCGCGCCGACGCAGAGTGCCCATGCGACTTCCGCCGGGGTAATGAGCTTGCCGCTTGCATTCACGCGGATGCGGGGTTTGAGTTTGTGGCGCTCCAGCGCGTCGCAAAGAATGGGCAGGCTTTCCCAGATCGGCATGCCCACATAGTCGATAAGGGGCATGGGTGCCGCTCCCGTGCCGCCATCCGCGCTGTCGAGCGTGATGAAATCCGGTGCGTGTTCACTCCCGCGCGCATTGATCTCTTCACAGAGTTCATCGAGCCACTCGGTTGTGCCTAGCACCAGCTTGAAGCCGGTCGGTTTGCCGGTCACTTCCCGGATATGGGTAACCATATCGAGAAGATCGCCGACATTGCCGATTTCCGGGTGACGGTTCGGGCTCACCGAATCCATGCCGGGTGGAATGCCGCGAATGGAGGCAATTTCCGGTGTGACCTTGGTGCCCGGCAGCAGGCCGCCCTTGCCAGGCTTGGCGCCCTGGCTCAGCTTGAGCTCGAACATCTTCACCTGATCGAGTGCGGCAATGGCGGCGAGTTTTTCGTCGCTCAGCGAGCCATCATCATTCCGGCAGCCATATTTCGCCGTGCCGATCTGGAAGACGAGGTCGGCACCACCTTCGATATGAAAGGGCGAAAGGCCGCCTTCGCCCGTGTTGAGCCAGACGCCAGCCATGCGCGCGCCATTTGAAAGAGCGAGCATAGCGGGCTTCGAAATCGCGCCATAGCTCATGCCCGAAATATTGTAGATCGAGGCTGTGCGATAGGGCTTTCGCGTGTAAGGGCCGATCTCGATGATGGCCGTTTCGGTAGCGTCCTGATAGAGCGGCGGGAAGGGGCAGTTCGCGAATGTCACTGTGCCTGCCGGGCGCAGATCGCGGGTGGAGCCGAAAGCAACCGTTGTGTCGACGCCCTTTGCCGCGCGATAGACCCATGCACGCTGTGCGCGATTGAAGGGCAATTCTTCGCGGTCCATCGCGAAAAAATATTGCCGGAAATATTCGCCGAGCGATTCAAAGAGATAGCGGAAGCGGCCAATGACCGGGTAGTTGCGGCGTACCGCATGTTTCGTCTGCGTGACATCGATGATGTAGAGCACGATGACCAGCGCGACGAGGCAGCCCACAGCCACAACGAACAAAGCTGACATGAAGTCGGTGATCTGCCAGATGACAGAAAGCCCGGTCGAGGGAGGGTTTAATGTCCCGGCGAGATTTTCTGTCTCCACTCCGAAGCCGGTCATTTCCTCGCAATCCTTGTGTAATGCTGAGCTCGCTAGAGGCCTGGGATCGTAGCCTCGGCTATTTGCGTCGGATTGGAAAGGGTGGAGCGGGGTTCCAGCACGCGCGGAGATACCTGCGCCGTGATGGTGGTGGTCGGGGCCGCGTCATCTTCGGCAATCGAGAGGCGAAGGCCAATAGCAGCATTAGCGCGCACAATAGGGCTGAGTGCCGTGTCGAGCACCTTTGGAGCGGGGCGATAATCCACTGATGCTGTGATGGTAGGTGTCATGTCAGCCGCTGCATTGTGCAGGATGGCGGGCTTCAGGAAGTCTGTCACCTCAATGCGGTTGGCTGTGTCTTGCGAGGGGATCGTGTAGGAGGCATTGGCGATGCGCGTGCGCTCATTCTTCCAGATGCGGATAACGCGGGCGAAATAACGGTCACCTCGCCACTCGGTCTGGGAGTGATAATGCGCCACCGCCTGCTGCCACGAACCCGTGCGCTCGCGTAGTTGCATGAGGAACTCCGCGCCATAGGCGACATTCGTTATCGGGTCGAAAGCATCTTCGAGGCTCGCAAAGGCGTGCGGGTGATAGCGCAGGTTCACCTGCATGCAGCCCACATCAATGGAGCGCATGCCGCCGCCCAGAAGCTGCTGCGTTTTCGCAATCGCTTCTTCCTTGGTCTTGAAATAATAGGGGCGCCCTTCTGCGTTAATCGTCCAGGGCCAGGCGCGGGCCGTGCGCGAACCGGGTACGCTGCGGCCCGATTCCGCCATGGCGACGGCGGCGAGCAGGGCGCGCGGCAGTTCATTGTCGCGTTCATGATGGATCGCGGCTGCCTCGCAGATGGTGGCAGGGTCGGGGCTTGTGCTCTCGCTCGCGCCAGCCATATGCGGTGTCATGGCCCCTGCGAGCAGGGGCGCGAGGGCGGCAAGCGCCAGTCTTCCCGGCCGCGTCGCCCGTGTTTTTCTTACTGCTTTGATCTCTGAGGTCATTGAGCCCGTTCCGCCGGCCCCTGCTGTCGCGGAGGCGCCCTTTTTCTCAAGGCATGATGACGGAGAGGCATTAACGAAGTTTTGAAGCTGCCAGCGGAAGTGGCTTTGCGCAGATCAAGGCGATGACGCTACGTTTGCTGCGCTGCACATTGAAGATAAATTTAGCATTTCACTTGAGTAAAATGGCGGAAACGCGTCGCTATCCGTGACAATTTGTCATGCTGCAGCGCCAAAAAATACAAGAGAAGGGGTTGATTTGTGTGCGGCGCAATGTCATTTTGTGCATCGCGACATTGGTTGAGAGCTTTCTCCCTCTGAAGCAGCCCTTCCTGGGCGTTTCCTCCCTAGACTTGGGCCCTGGTTCGCCAGGGCCCTTTTTTTGTCTGAAGCGTGGGGAATGGTCAGGAGGTGGAACGACGAAGCTCCGGCTCAAGGGCGGACCAGTCTTCGGCCCCCATGGCACGCGCAAAGGCCGTCATGTTCTTCTGGAGAGACGGAAAACCACCGCTCCGCTCCAGCCGGACCTCATCCATGTAAAGACCGCGATTGATCTCGATTTGCAGGGCATGGAGCCCGCGGGGCGGGGTGCCGTAATGCTCCGTATTGAAGCCACCAGCATAGGGGTTGTTCCGGCTCACGCTATAGCCGAGATCGCGCAGGATGTTCTCCGCCCTTGCGGTAATGCTGCCAGCGCAGGAGGTGCCGTAGCGGTCCCCAAGCACGATGTCGGGCCGGTCAGCGCCGCTATCATCATCCGCCGGGCCGCCGACTGATGGCATGGAATGGCAATCGATCAGCAGCGCAAAGCCGAAAGCCGCATGGGTTTCTTCCAGCAAGTCGCGAAGCGCGTCATGGAATGGCATATAGAGGTGGCGGATGCGCTGCTCGGCCTCTTCATAGGCAAGCGGTTCGCGGTAAATCTCTGCCGAATCAGCGACCACTCGCGCGATCGTGCCGATGCCGCCTGCCACGCGCAGCGAGCGCGTGTTCACATGCGGCGGCAAGGGTTCTGCGAACATGGTCGGATCAAGTTCGTAAGGTTCGCGATTCGCGTCGAGATAGGCGCGGGGGAAGCGGGCCTGAAGAAGCGGCGCGCCCAGCGCCACCACGCCTGCAAACAGCTCCTCCACGAAGCAGTCTTCCGAGCGCCGCAGTGTCACCGGGTCGAGATTGGACCGGCTGACAAAGCGTTCCGGATAGCATCTGCCGCTATGAGGAGAGCTGAAAACAAAGGGAAGCGTCTGCCTGCCCGGTCTTTCGATCAGCAGCGGGCGCTCGAAAAGCTCGCGCTCATCCTGATCGAAGCCGACATTGCTGCGCTTCGCTTTCCAGGCCGGTCTGTCGGGAACAAGATCCATTGCGGAAGATGCTGCAGAGGGTTTTTTGTTGCGCGTTTCGATCTGCAAAACATAGCACGAGGCAGTCTTGCGGGGCGAATGACCTGAAATGGTGCGGAATTTATACCCTGTTTACACTCACGGACTTATCCTTGACCCCGAATGATCGCCTTTCCTCTTCGGAGACAGGTGATTTCGAGGGCGGGTTTCTCAAGGAAGTGGCTGGGCAGGCTGATGGCACGAATTCTCCTCGCAGAAGATGATGAATCCATGCGCCGTTTCCTGGCGAAAGCGCTGGAAAATGCCGGCCATGAGGTGGTCTCTTTCGGGCAGGGCGATGAGGCGCATCGCTGCCTGAAACGAGACGTCTTTGACATTCTTCTGACCGATATCGTTATGCCCGAAATGGACGGGATCGAGCTTGCGCGGCTTGCAGCCGAACTCGACCCCACGCTGAAGATCATGTTCATCACCGGATTTGCGGCTGTGGCGCTCAATCCGGAAGTGCCGGCACCGGCGGAAGCCAAGGTTCTCTCCAAGCCCTTCCATCTACGCGATCTGGTGGCGGAAGTGGACCGGCTGATGGCGGCAGCCTGAGCGGCCGCGGGCGAGGGTTAGACCCTTAATCGGGCCGGGGTTTTCCGACTTGTCATCCCGGATTATCCCCGATATACGAACGGCCTCCGGAGAAATATCCGGCAGGTGCCTTCGGGTGGCCTGTTCCCAATGGCAATGGGCGTGTAGCTCAGCGGGAGAGCACTTCGTTGACATCGAAGGGGTCACAGGTTCAATCCCTGTCACGCCCACCATTGCCAGCCTCACGCTTTTTCCACATGTGACGCGCCACCTGACCAGAAATGATTTCGTGTCATTTGCCCATAAAGCGGGTGGATGCTGGCAAATTGCCATTTTCGCGCTGGAACAAATAGCCTATCCAGTTAGGCCGCAATCTGCGGCCTTCCGTTGCCAGCAGGGCGTTTGCGCCTGGCCCGTCAAAAACTGAGGCTGCCTGACAGGCCCAACCCCGAAGAGCCCTATCTCATGCCGAATCTGTCGTCGAAAAAGCTTTCGCCCCGCAACATTGTGATGGCCGCAGTCGTGCTGCTGGTCGCTGTCATTATTGTTGTCTTCTTCTATCGTCTCTATGGGCGGATAGCGGGGCAGCAGACATTCGGCTTCCCACCGCCCGTGGTGGAAGTTGTTGAGGCGCAGAAGGCCGAGGTTGAGGTCGTGGTATCGGCACTCGGCACACTCCAGGCAGATCAGGCCATTGTGCTGCGGCCCGAAATTACCGGCATTGTCACCAGTATCGATTTTCAGGACGGCCAGCGCATCGAGAGCGGCGATGTTGTCATCACGCTGGATGACCGCGACCTGAAGGCGCGGGTTGCGCAGGCAGAAGCACGGTTGACGCTGACACAAGCGAATTACCAGCGCGCAGAACGGCTTCTGAAGCAGGGCTCGGGCACGGCGCGGGCGCGTGATGAAGCGCTCAATGATTTCAAGTCAGCAGAAGCAGAGCTCGCAGCGGCCCGGACCGCACTCGACAAGGCGACGATCACGGCGCCCTTCTCCGGTATTATCGGCCTTCGGCAGGTCAGCATCGGCCAATATCTGACGGCGGGGCAGGAGATTGCGACGCTTGCAGATGTGGACAATCTGCGGATCGACTTTCAGGTTTCAGAAGTCTTCCTCACGCAGATCAAGCGCGGTCAGACTGTGAAGGTGACTTTCGATGCGCTGCCCGGTGAGGAGTATGACGGGGTCATCAGCGCGGTTGATCCGGTGGTCAGAGTTGATGGCCGCTCGCTCAGCGTGCGCGCGCTGATCCGCAACGAGGGTGACAGGCTGCGCCCCGGCCTCTTTGGTCGCATCGAGATCGTTGTTGATACACGTAACTCCATCCTGCTGCCGGAATCATCCATCGTTGCCTCGCCCACAGGCGGCAATGCGGTCTTCCTGGTGGTGGACGGCAACGCGCAGATGGTGCCCGTGCAGATCGGGGAGCGTCAGCCGGGCAAGGTTGAAATTCTTTCAGGGCTGGAGCCGGGCGCGCTCGTGATCTTTGCAGGACAGCTCAAAGTTCAGGATGGCGGCGAAGTAGAGATCATGTCGTCGGAGGAAAATTCGACGCCATCACCGGCAGCCGGGCAATAGGCGGGGAGCGGGCATGCATATTTCTGAACTATTCATCCGCAAGCCCGTCTTCGCAACGGTCGTCAGCCTGATCCTGATGCTGATCGGCCTTGTGTCTTATGACCGGCTTTCGGTGCGGGAATATCCTGAGATCGACGAGCCGGTTGTTACCGTTACCACGGTCTATCGCGGCGCAAGTGCGTCTGTTGTCGAACGAGAGGTGACGCAACCTCTCGAAGATTCGATGGCGGGTATCGAGGGCATTGAAGTCCTCTCTTCCACCAGCCGTGCCGAAGAAAGCCAGGTGACGGCGCGCTTCACGCTCGAAACCAATCCTGATGTGGCAGCAAGCGATGTGCGCGACCGTGTGGGCCGAACGCGTGGACTTCTCCCCGACGAGATTGACGAACCGATCATTGCCAAGGTTGAGGCTGACGCGCAGCCAATCATGTATATCGCTTTCAAGAGTGATCGCATGTCGGCGCTGGAGATCACCGACTATCTCGACCGTGTGGTAACGGACCGGTTGCAGAACCAGCCGGGCGTGGCGCAGGTCGCGATTTTCGGTGGCCGCGAATATTCGATGCGGGTCTGGATCGACCGCGAAAGGCTCGCGGCTTACGGCCTCACCGTGCAGGATGTGGAAAACGCGATCCGCACGCAGAATGCGGAAATCCCGTCTGGCCGTATCGAAAGCCTTGACCGCGAATTCACTGTTGTTTCCAAGACCGCGCTCCAGACACCGGAAGAGTTTGACGAGATTGTCGTCAAGGAAAGTGATGGCTTTCAGGTTCGCCTGAAGGAAGTGGCGCGTGTGGAAGTGGCAGCCGCAAATGAGCGTCGCTCTGCAACCTATAATGGCGAGACTTCGATCTCGCTCGGCGTGGTGAAGCAGGCGACCGCAAACCCGCTCGATGTGGCGGCCAATGTGCGCCGGACGCTGGACGATCTGACACCAACCCTGCCCGCAGGCATGGGTGCGTTCGTCGGTTATGACACATCGATCTTCATCGCGGAATCCATCAGCTCGGTTTACGAGACGATCTTTGAGGCGATCGTCCTCGTGGTGCTGGTGATCTTTGTATTCCTGCGCACCATTCGCGCTTCGATCATTCCGGTGGTGACGATCCCGATTTCACTCATTACCAGTTTCGGTATCATGCTGATGCTTGGTTTCAGCATCAACACGCTCTCCCTGTTGGCGATGGTACTTGCCATCGGCCTTGTGGTGGATGACGCGATCGTGATGCTTGAAAACATCTATCGCCACATCGAAGAAGGAAAGACGCCTTTCCGCGCGGCCATTGAAGGCTCACGGGAAATTACCTTCGCCGTTATCGCGATGACGCTGACGCTTGCTGCCGTTTATGCGCCGGTGAGCTTTGCGGAAGGCCGTACGGGCAAGCTCTTCCTTGAGTTTGCGCTCACGCTTGCAGGCGCGGTTGTCGTGTCGGGCTTTGTTGCACTGACATTGACGCCGATGCTCTGCTCCAAGCTGCTGCGCCATGAGGTGAAGGAAACCCGTTTGCAGCGCTGGCTGCGCGAGCAGCTTGAAGCTGTTGATGGGGCCTATAAGAACGCGCTGCGCAAAGCACTTTCGCGGCAGGGCGCGGTGGTTGCGGCGGCGGGCATTGTCGCGCTTTCCTGCGTCGGACTTTTCATGCTGTTGCAACAGGAACTTGCGCCGGTTGAAGATCGTGGCACGCTGCTTGTCGTGGCGCAGGCGCCGCAGGGCGCAACGCTTGAGTTTTCAGCGCGCTATGCCAAGCAGATCGAGTCCATCTATGTCGATATTCCGGAAGTCGCAGGCTATCTCGTCGTTTCAGGCTTCCCGCAGATCACCGATCTCGTTTCCTTCTCACGCCTTGTTCACTGGGATGAGAGGGGCCGCACCCAGCAGGAAATCGTCGAGACATTGCAACCGAAGCTTGGCCGCATTCCAGGGCTGATGGCCTTCGCGGTCAATCCACCTTCCCTCGGTCAGAGCGGGCGTTCGCTGCCGGTTGAATATGTCATTCAGGCATCGAGCAGCTATGAAGATCTGGAACGCTATGTGAACCAGATGATGAACGAGATCCGCAGGCATCCGGGTTTTGTCAATCCTGATACGAACCTCAAATTGCAGAAGCCGCAGCTCGACATTTCCGTGAACCGCGCCAAGGTGGTGGATGCGGGCGTGGACGTGGCCACGGTTGGCCGCACGCTTGAGACGCTGCTTGGTGGTCGCCAGATCACGCGCTACGAGCAGGCGGGCAAGCAGTATGATGTCATTGTGCAGGTCGAGGATGATGAACGGCGCACGCCGGGCGATGTGAACAACATCTATGTCCGCGGCAAGACGGGCGAAATGGTGCAGCTCTCCAATCTTGTGACGGTTGAAGAGATGGTGGCGCCGAACTCGCTCAATCGCTTCAATCAGCTTCGTGCGGCGACGATTTCGGCAAATCTTGCGCCCGGCTTTTCTATGGGTGAAGCGCTCAGCTTTCTCGATGCGACGGCAGCGCGGATATTGCCCGATGTTGCTCAGACGGATGTGGACGGGCAATTGCGCGAATTCGTGAAGTCCTCCGGCACGATCATGGTGACTTTCGTGCTGGCGCTGATGTTCATTTACCTCGTGCTTGCGGCGCAGTTTGAAAGCTTCGTTGACCCGATTGTCATTCTTGTCAGTGTGCCGCTTTCTCTTGCTGGCGCGTTGTTGCTGCTCTTCCTGACCAACACCACGCTCAACATTTATAGTCAGGTGGGACTGATCACGCTTGTCGGCCTTATCAGCAAGCATGGCATTCTGATCGTGGAGTTCTCGAACCAGCTTCGGGAGAAGGGCAATTCGATCTATGACGCGGTGATCGAGGCGGCGAGCATGCGTCTGCGTCCGATCCTGATGACGACGGGTGCGATGGTGCTGGGTGCGCTGCCGCTGGCGCTTTCCTCGGGTGCGGGTGCGGAGAGCCGTCGGTCCATCGGCTATGTGATTGTGGGTGGCATCAGCTTCGGCACGCTGCTTACGCTTTTTGTGGTGCCGACGGTCTATCTCCTCATCGCGAATGCGCGGGAGAAACGTCAGCAGGCAAGGCACACCTCAGCGCCCGGCGCGCCCGCTGAATAAGCTCAGAAGTAGCGCGCGACCCTGATCTGCACATAGCCGTCATCGGCGACGTGATAGGTGGGGTCGCGTTGCGGCACGTTGGCGAAGAGATGCGCCTCAAGCGAGAGGCGATAATTCTCCGCAAGCCGCCGTTCGCCCTGAAGGCGAAAGCCGAGAGCGCCCGTCTCCGTATCAACCACCGTGCCGGCGAGAAGGCTGGTCGCCGCCACATCATTGGCCGCCCAGCGCAGCGCGAAAAAGGCGTCGTTCTGATACGGATTGCGCTGGTTCATGCCCCGCGTGTCATAGGCATATTCGATCACGGTGCCGAGATCGCCATTCGTACCTAAGACGCCGTAGAAGGTGTATTCGATGCCGCCGGTTGCGGCGCCGTAATTGTCCCCAAGCTCGCGCCGTCCGAAACCTTCCAGCTTGTAGAGCCAGGGGCCGATGGTCGCCTGAACATCGAGGGAAACCTGCTTCATCAGCGGGTAGAAGGGGGCGAGCACTAGATTGCCGCTTGCATCCAGAGCAGGGTTGAGGATCGGATCGCGCGCGGTCCCCTGAAACCAGGCAAGGCCGAGATCAACATCACCGAAAGTGTTGGAATAGCGCGCCGCGAGATCGGTGCGCCATTCCTTTGCGCCGCTTTCATACTGCGTGAGCTTCTGATCCACGGGGATGTTGGTTGCGGGGCGGCCATCCTTTCCGGGGAAGGTGCGCTCCCTGAAGCCTGGCAAGATGAAGGCTTCAA
>JBAYOU010000024.1:0-10747 GCA_041678065.1 Parvibaculum sp.
GAGCGCGTTGGCCGTGTACGGATGAAAGGCGTTGTAGCGAAGGTGAATATTGCGCTCGACGCAATGCCGGATTTTCCGGACCTGCCGGAAGGGTGCCCGTCGCTAGGCGGCGGCATCCGGCTTGCGGGCGGTATGGCGGAGATGAACAGTGCCTTTGAAGACTGGCGCGCGCGCATTCCGCCGCGCGACCCGCTGATTGATGTGCTGATTCCATCACTCATCGACCCGAGCCTCGCCCCACGAGGCAAGCATGTGCTTTCCGCGCTGGTGCAATTCGTGCCGGAGGAACTGCATGACGGCGCATGGACGGTGGAGCGCCGCGATGCGCTGCGCGACCTTGTAACGGCGCGGCTTTCAGAAGTAAGCCCCGGCATAGAGACGCGCATTCTCGCCTGCGAGGTGCTGTTGCCGGGAGATATCGAAAACGAGATTGGTCTTACGGGCGGCGACCTAGCTTATGGCGAGACGACGCTCGACCAGATGTTTGCGAACCGGCCCTTCCCGGGGCAGGGCGGTGCGGCCACACCGCTCAAGAACTTTTATCTCTGCTCGCCCAGCGCACATCCCGGCCCCTTCATAATGGGTGCACCAGGCGCGAATGCGGCGGCTGAACTTCTCTCCAACATAAAGGGGAGGAGATAGGCGATGCTGCGCGTGGGCAACACTTTCGATGCGATCGTGATCGGTGCGGGCCATAACGGCCTCGCTGCTGCGGCACGGCTTGCGCAGCAGGGTCGAAAGGTGCTGGTGCTTGAGGCGCTCGAAATGCCGGGCGGTGCAGCCGCCACATCGCAGATTGTGCCGGGCTATGCGGCACCGGCTGTGGCGCATCTCGTCGAAGGATTGCCGCGTCGCATAGAGCGCGGATTGAAGCTCGGCAAGCACGGGCTCCACTATGCGGCGCGCGATGTTCCGACTGTTGCGCTGGATCGGGACGGGAATCATGTGCTTCTGCCGAACAACCGCAAGCAATTCGTCGCCTTCAGTTCGCGCTTGCCAAAAGACGCAGACGCCTATCGCGATTATGTGGCACTTCTGCGTGCGCAGGCAGCACTCATTGAGCCGCTGCTCGGAGAAGCGCCGCCTGAGATGAATGATCCGGTCGCGATGCGTCGCTTCTTTCGCCGCCTCGTCTGGCGCGGGGAGCTTTCTGGTCGCGCCGCGCTGAAATCTTTGACGCAGACCTTGCCCGAAAGCATCGGTGACCGGCTTGATGCCGAGTTCACGTCACCACTGCTGAAAGGGGCATTGGCGTTTGATGCCATTCAGGGCGGCGCGGAAGGCCCATATGCGCCGGGCACCGCCTTCCGCGCGGTATGGCGCGAGGCAATCCGGATGCAGGGGCGCGGGCTGCGGCAGATATCTGGTGGCACGGGCGCGCTGGCCGATGCGCTTGTAGCTGCCATTGCATCGCAGGGGGGCGACATCCGCTTCGGCACGCGTGTCGTGCGTATTCTCGTTGAGGGTAATGAAGCGGCAGGTGTGGAACTTGCCGATGGCACGGTGCTGCGTGCGCCGCTCGTCATCTCCGGTATCAATCCGCGCGTAACCATGCTGGGGCTATTGGGTGCTGACAGGCTCGAAACACAAGCGGCAATGGAACTGCATCACGCGAAGCCGAAAGGCACGCTTGCAAAGCTCAATCTCGCGCTTGAAACAGCGCCGCATTTCACAGGGTTGGCGCCAGAACTTCAGGGCGCGCGACTTCTCATCGCGCCATCGCTGCGCGAGGTGGATGAAGCGGCGATGGTGTGCCGCGAAGGGGGCTTTGTTTCCGAGCCGATGATGGAACTGCATGTGCCGAGTGTTGCCGACCCCTCACTTGCGCCCGAGGGGCAGCATGTTCTCTCGGTCATCGTGCATCATGTACCGTTTGATGTAGATGGCGGCTGGGAAGCGCGACGGGAAGTGTTCGTACAAAAAGTGGTACGCACGATTGGCACTTATGCGCCCGGTATTGCCGACGCGATGATCGCGGGTGAGATTTTGACCCCGCCCGACATTGAGCGGAAATATGGTCTTGCCGGTGGTGACTGGCATCAGGGGGACTTACGACTGGACAGGCTGCTCGGCTTCCGCCCGTCACCCGCATTCGGGCGATATGAAACACCTGTGAAGGGGCTTTATCTCTGCGGGGCAGGCAGCCATCCGGGGGGCGGCGTGACCTGTCTGCCGGGCTGGCTCGCCGCCGGAAAAGCCGGGGAGGGAGAATGATGACACCTGAAACTCCTCTTCAGACGGAAGAAACCTTCGCGGAAACAGAACGCTTGGAAAGCACCAGCGAGCGGATGCCCGCTGCGCCCGGACCTCTTGAGAGCGCGCCTGCCGACGCGGTGTTCGCGCGTGCCGTTCTGACATCGCCCCTTCATCTGGAAGTTGCCGCTGAAAGCCGTACGAACCGCTGGACGGAGTGGAACGGCTATACCGTGCCGCAAGTGTTGAGCAATGCGGATGAGGAATATCGTGCGTTGCGTGGCGCGGCGGTGATGATGGATATTTCGCCGCTTCGAAAATACCGTATCGCTGGGCGCGACGCGCTGCGCTATCTCGACCGGCTTGTCGCGGGCGGCATGAAGCCGCTGGGTGTGGACCGTGCACGCCACGTCATCTTCTGCGAGAGCGCAGGTATGGTACTGGGGGACGGGCTGCTCTTCTGCGTGGGCGATGATGAATACCGTCTTGTGACGGAGGAAGCGCATCTCGCCTGGCTGATGGACAGTGCAGAAGGCTTCCGCATGCGTGTGGAAGATGTGAGCACGGCACTCGCAGGTCTTGCCGTGCAGGGACCGCTCTCGGCAGTTGCTCTTACGCAGGCCGGAGCTGCAGGCATCGAGGCGCTGGCACCCGGCGAGGCCGCCAATATGTCGCTGGCCGGGATACCGGTTTATGTGAGCCGCACCGGCGCGACAGGCGATCTCGGTTATGAGCTTTGGTGCGATGCGGAGGATGCACCGCATCTCTGGCGCGTCCTTCTCGATGCAGCGGCGCCTTCTGGCCTCCGCCCGGCGGGGTTTGCCTTACGCGAACTTGCGCGGCTGGAAGCCGGCCACCCCCGTGCGGGCCAAGACTATCTCTCCGCTTTCGCCGCGATAGATGGCCGTGATGCGCTGCCGCCTGCTGCAATCTGGCCTGAGTTGGAGATTTCGTCGGTCAGGTCGCTTTTCAATGGCGGCGCGGCATTGCGTGCAATACGAAATGTACCGCCCTCGCGCCGCATTGTGCGTCTCGCGGTGGAAGGGTTTGAGCCCATGTGTTTCTCTGCCGTTTTATCGGACGGGAAGATCGTGGGTGCCGCCACGAGCACGGGCTTTTCGCCCGCATTGGGCGCAAATATCGCGCTTGCGATTGTCGAGGCGGAGGCCGTGGCAGCGGGTGGGCTTTCCGTGGTTGCTGAACGGTGGGAGGGGCTTTCGGTGGTGGAATTGCCTGCATCTGTCCGGGTGCTCGCCGCGCCAGCTTTCTCCCATCCCCGGCGCGTCCAGCATCCGGCACCACTTCAACCCTGAAATTTTTTCTCCTCAAGGGCGCCGGAAACCCGGCTCCCATGCGTTTCACCCTCTGAAGAGCGGTGATTGCTTGTCGTTCGAGGCTGTCTAGCCCCGGACCATGCGGGAAGCGCGTCGCTCAGGCCCAGGGGGACGAAACCTGGAAAGGGAATTGAGGATATGAAAAAGCTCAAAATTGGACTGCTTGGCGGTGCGGCGGCGCTGGCAATGGCGATGACGGTTCCGATACTTGCGCACGCAGAGCCCCGCAAGGACGGCCATGGCGGCAAGCTGTTCGAGATGGCGGATACGGACAAGGACGGTGCCATTTCGCAGGCAGAATTCCGTGTGGGTTCTGAAGCGCGCTTCGACAAGATGGACGCCGATGGCGATGGTGTTCTGACCCAGGAGGAAATGAAAGCCGCGCATGAAAAGATGCGCGAGGAGTTCAAGGCGCATCGCGGTGAGCGGCTTGATCCGGCCGAGCGCTTCGCAAAGCTCGATGCCGATGGTGACGGCAAGGTGACGCTTGATGAGATGAGGGACAGCGCCGCGAAGCGTTTTGCCGAACGTGGCAAGGATGGTGACAAGGCCGAACGCCATATGAAGTTCTCCGAAAAATATTTTGAGAGAATGGATGCAGATGGTGATGGTGCCGTGACGCTGGAAGAAATGCAGGCCGCCAGGGAGAAGCATCATGGCGAGCGTGCGGACAAGAAGGACGGCAAGCGCGGCGATTACTTCTCCCGTCTTGACGCCGACGGCGACGGCAATGTGACGAAGGAGGAGTTCCTTGCCGGTGCTGACAAGATGTTCGAAAAGCTCGATCGCAACAGCGATGGCAAGCTAGAACGCGGCGAAGGCCACAAGGAGCGCGGGGAGCGGAAGGACCGTTAAACGCGGAAGGGATGTAAACTCTGGTTGCAGCAAGCTAGGCTGCAGCAGACCCTTCAGGATGAGGGGCGTCGGTGCGAGCCGGGGCCCTTCATTCGCGTCTTGAGGGCAGGAGAGGAAGCGGTTGCGTGGACGAAACGCCGGATGATGAACTGGTTGCCGCCGTCGCCAAGGGCGATGAACTGGCCTGCCGTCTTCTGATGGAGCGCCATCTTGGGCGCGTTGTTGCGGTTGCTCGCCGCATGATGGGCAATCAGGCGGATGCCGAAGAAGTGGCGCAGGAGGTTTTTCTGCGCGTCTGGACCCATGCGGAACGCTGGCAGCCCGGCAAGGCGCAGTTCGGCACATGGCTCTACCGGGTGGCCGCCAATCTCTGCCTCGACAGGCTACGCCGCCTGCGGCCCTCAGTCGATATTGATGAAATGCCGGATCTGGTGAGTGGTGAGCCCGGCCCTGACGCACGGCTGGAGCAGGACCGGCTAGCGGCACGGGTAGAGGCAGCCTTGCAGCAACTGCCGGAGCGGCAGCGGCTTGCCATTGCGCTCTCCCATTATGAAGGGTTCTCGAATATCGAGACGGCGGAGATTCTGGAGGTTTCGGTAGAGGCGGTGGAATCATTGCTCTCGCGCGGGCGGCGGCAATTGCGGGTGCTGCTTGCGACGGAAAGAGATGAGTTGTTGCGTTCAAGGGAAACAAGCGCCTGAGCGCGCCTATGGATAGAAGATCATGAGCAGCAGAATGACATTGGAGCGCTTCGCAGCGATTATGGATGCCTATGGCACCTCACCTGCGCGCTGGCCTGCGGATGAACGCGCCGCCGCCGAGGCGTTGCTCGCGGAGACACCTGCCGCGCAAGCCCTGGCAGCAGAAGCCGCAAAACTTGATCTCATGCTTGCCGCGGCTCCCGTGGAGGCGCCGTCCGCGGCGCTTGTCGAACGGTTGATGGCCGCACACCCGCGCGCGGCGGTGGTGACGCCCGCGCCGCAGCAAGACAAGGGTTTTTTCCGTAGGCTGATCGAAGTTCTGTGGCCCTATGGGTCGCCGGTAATTCCCACGGGCGCGCTTGCGGCTTCCGTCATGCTTGGCGTGGTGCTTGGCTCTGTTGCCGAGGTGTCGGTTCTCAACTTGTCACCAGCCAACGCCGCCTCGGCGGAAATGGAGACGGGTGAGCGGCTGGTGGCTCTGGCGCTGGCGGATGCGACCTGGCCGGAGGAGTGGATGCAATGAGCAACATGAACGACAAGCCACAGCGCCGTTGGCTCGGCCCGGCCTTCCTAGCCTCGCTGGCGCTCAATCTTTTTCTGGTCGCGCTGATCGCCGTGCCCGTCATCAAGGGGCCACCTGATCGCTATGGCCCGCCGCCCAAAGGGTATGGCCCGGCCGTTATGCATGGTGCGCTGAAGGAATTGCCGGAGGAAGACCGTCTTGTCATCCGCCGCGCGATGAGGGAGCGGTTCCGCGACGTCGCACCTCACATTCGTGAAACGCGGGAAGCGCACGACAAACTGATCAATGCGATTGCCGCAGAGCCTTATGATGAGGCCGCTGTGCGGGCGGCCTTTGATGATATATCAGAGGCAACCTTGGCGATGAGCGTGCTTGGGCGTGAGGCAATGCTGGACGGTTTTGCGAAGCTCACGCCGGAGCAGCGTCAGCGCGTGGCAGAAGCAATGCGCGAAGACCGCGAGAAGTCAAAAGCGATCTGGCGCAAGCACCGCGAAGGACGCAACGAACGACACACGGAGCCTGCACCGGCGGAGTAAGCGTGCTGCCGGAGCGGGAAGGGGGACGGGCTGAGCTGGTATCACCGTGACATGTATGACGGAGGCCGCCCGGCTGGGAGCCTCTGGGAAGAAACCGCGCCGCCGCTCGGACCGGGGGTGGATCTCGGCCCCAATCGCGATGAGATATGCGACGTCGCCATTATTGGCGGTGGCTATACGGGGCTTTCCTGCGCGCTCCATCTGGCGCGCGATTTCTCGATGGATGTGCGGCTATTGGAAGCCGGGTCGCTTGGCTGGGGCGCTTCGGGACGAAATGGCGGCTTCTGCACGCTGCCGCCGACCACGCTTTCACTCGGAGATCTGACGAAGCGCTACGGCGAGGCGGAAGCAAAACGCTTCGTCGATTCCCAGCGAGAGGCCATTTCATTCGTTCGTTCTTTTGCGGAGAGCGAAGGCATCGATATTGCAGCGCAGGGAGAGGGTGAACTTCTTGTTGCGCACGCGCCTTCGCGCTTCGCGATGCTCGAGCAGGAAGCGGAGTTTGTGAACCGTACCTTCGGCTTGGGGCTCCGGCTTTTCAGTCGCGAGGAAGTGGCGGAACGCTTCTATGATTCCCGGGAGCAATTTGGCGCGCTGCTCAATCCGCTTGGCTTCGGGCTGCATCCGCTTCGGCTGGCGCGAGGGCTTGCGGCTGTCGCAGCGCAAGCGGGCGCGAAGCTGCATGGGCATTCGCCGGTGCTGTGGTGGGAGCGGGAAGGGCAGACGCATCTTCTGGTAACGCCTTCTGGCACCATCCGGGCAAAGCGTGTTGTCGTAGCGACGAATGGTTTCACGCGCGCTCCCATGCCGGGCCTGCTCGCAGACCGTATCATCCCCGTCATGTCGAACATCGTGGTGACGCGCCCGCTGACAGCGGATGAGCTTGCCGCGCAGAACTGGCAAACGGAAACGCCCTGTGCCAACACGCGCAACCTGCTCTTCTATTATCGCCTGTTGCCGGATCGCCGCTTTCTTTTTGGTGCGCGGGGGGACACCACCGGGACGGAGGCAGATGGCGCGAAGATGAGGCGCTTCATGGAGCGACGGCGGGCAGAGGTTTTCCCCGGTTGGGCCCATGTGGAGACGACCCATGCCTGGCGGGGTTTTGTCTGCATGACGGCAGGCGGCACGCCCTCCATTGGCGCGGTTCCGGACGACCCTTCCGTCTTTTTCGCGCTTGGCTATCACGGAAATGGCGTTTCTGCGGCGCCTTGGGCGGGGCGGCTTTTGGCCCAACTCATTGGCGGGAAAGAAGAATTTTCGACCGTGCCTGCCCCGATGCGCCGTGCTCCCGGCAAGGTCCCCTTTCCCGCACTCCGGCGCTGGTATCTTCGTGCGGCCCTCGGCTACTATCGGATTATGGACTTATAGCAACCGATAGCTGGCTCGCGCGCAGCGAAGAAAACTTCTCTGTGCAGGCCATTGCGCGGCAGATATGCAGGACACAATGAGCGACCGGGAAAGACAGGGCCCCAAGGAGTGGGCGACGCTGGGTGAGTTCAACGCCTTCCTAGCCGAACATGGTGATATCGACTATCTGGACGCGGTTTTTGTCGATATGTGCGGCACGGTGCGTGGTAAGCGCTTCCCCTCCGAAGAGGCCGACAAGGTTTTCACTTCGGGCGTGCAGATGCCGAAGTCGATCTATTTCTTCGATGTAACGGGCGTGAACGAGGACATCCTCGGCATGGGTTATTCAGACGGCGATCCGGATGCGCAGTCCCGCCCCGTTTCCGGCAGTATCGTGCCGGTGCCCTGGGCCTCGATGAAGCAGGCGCAGGTTCTCATGACCATGCTGAATGAGGATGGCTCGCCGCTCATGCTTGAGCCGCGCAATGTTCTGCGTCGCGTGGTTGGGAAACTTGAGGAGATTGGGCTGCGCGCCACAGTGGCCTGCGAGTTCGAGTTCTATCTCCTCGACAAGGATCTCGACCGAAAGGGCCGCCCGCAGCCGCCGATCAATCCGGCAACGGGCCAGCGCGAAACCGCGCATGAAGTTTACGGCATCACGGAGCTTGATGGCTTCATGTCGCTGTTGAAGGACATTGACGAAGCCGCCGCCGCGCAAGGCGTGCCTGCATCCGGTGCAACGGCGGAATTCGCGCCCGGCCAATACGAGATCAACCTCAAGCATGAGGATGATGTCGTGCTTGCCGGCGACCACGCGATCATGCTGCGCCACCTGATTGGCACCGTCTCGCGCAAGCATAGTTTTCTTGCGAGCTTCATGGCGAAGCCCTTCGTGAACCAGACAGGTAATGGGATGCATGTTCATTGCTCGGTAAAGGATGAGCAAGGGAACAATATTTTTGACAATGGAACAGATGAAGGCTCGATCCGCCTTCGCCACGCGATTGGCGGTTTGCAGGCAACCTTGCCTGACGCAATGGCGATCTTCGCGCCGAACCTGAACTCCTACCGTCGCTTCGGCCCGAACCTCTTCGTGCCAGTGAACGGAAGCTGGGGCTACAATAATCGCTCGGTGGCCTTCCGTGTACCGAATGGTGCGCCGGATTCTCGCCGCATCGAACACCGCGTTTCAGGTGCGGATGCAAACCCCTATCTCGTCCTGGCAGCAATCCTCGCTGGCATCCATTATGGCATCGTCAATGAGATTGATCCCGGTGACCCGGCCGAGGGCAATGCTTGCGAAGATGTAGACGAAAGCCTGCCGCTCTACCTGCCAAGCGCGCTCAAGCGCTTCCGCAACTCGCCGATCATGCGGGAATATCTGACTGAGCATTATGTGGACGTCTATGCGGAGACGAAAATTCTCGAATATGAAAAATTCCAGCAAGCCATCTCGCCGCTTGAATATGATTGGTATCTCTAGGCGAGAGGCAGCGTGAAGCTCACCTTGGTGCCGACGCCTTCGGTGCTTTCGATGGTGAGCGTGCCGCCATGCAATTCCACGAGCGAACGCGAAAGGGCGAGGCCGAGGCCGGTGCCCTTATGCGTTTTGGAATGCTGGCTTTCGACCTGCTCGAAGGGGCGGCCGATCTTGGGGAGCGCGCTTGCGGGGATGCCGATGCCGGTGTCTTCAACGGCAAGCGTGATGACGCTGTCCGCTGCTGAACCGCGCAGATAAATCGAGCCGCCCGCAGGCGTGAACTTCACCGCATTGGAGAGAAGGTTCAGCAGCACCTGCTTCACCGCGCGTTTGTCTGCCCTCACGCCTGGAAGGGCGGGCAGCGCATTTTCGATGGTGACATTAGCCATGTCGGCGCGACCCGAGACGAGGCGGAGAGATTCTTCCACCACATCGCTGATCTCGATTTCCTGCGTCTCCAGCGTCATGCGGCCCGCCTCAATCTTCGACATGTCGAGAATGTCGTTGATGAGTTCGAGGAGATGGGTGCCGCTCGCGTGAATGTCGGTAGCGTATTCCTTGTATTTCGGAGAGCCGAGTTCGCCGAACAATCCCGAGCCCATGATCTCGGAAAAACCGATGATCGCATTGAGCGGCGTGCGCAGCTCGTGGCTCATATTGGCGAGGAATTCGGATTTGGAGCGGTTCGCCGTTTCGGCGCGCGTCTTTTCGGACGCGTATTTTTCGGCGAGATCAACAAGCTGATGCGCCTGCTCCTGCAACTTGCGGCGGGAGGCTTCGAGGTCGCGCACGGTCTTTTCCAGCGCGAGCTTGCTGTCTGTGAGTGCTGCTTCCTGTTCCTTGATGGCGGTAATATCGGTGCCGACATTCACATGGCCGCCATTCTTCGTGCGCCGCTCGCTGATCTGCAACCAACGCCCACCGGGCAGCCGGATCTCGCTAACACTTGTATCGGGGTCGCTCTCGCCAGCCACGGGCCAGGCGGACCCGATTCCCGCTTGCGCCATGATGGCGTCGCGCTGCGTGCCTTCTTCCGCTGCTCTAATGTGCAGGAACTCGGCGAACTTGCTGTTCGCGGTAACAAGCGCGCCTTCCGCATCCCAAAGCACGAAAGCCTCGCCGATGCTTTCAATCGCATCGCGCAGTCGCTCATTCGCTTCCGAGACGCGTTCTTCGGCAATTTTCTGCTCGGTAATGTCGATGGTGATGCCGACCAGCCTGTCACCGGCCATTGCGCCGGATGTGCCAGCGCGGCGGAAACCGGCGGAGCGTGCACCGCTCCAGACCTGCCCCTTGGCATGCATCCAGACCCAACTCCCATCCGCGTGGCGCAGGCGAAAGGTCGTGTCATAGGAGCGGGAAGGGCGGTTGATTGCATTGGCGATCTCGTCAATCGCGGCTGCATCATCGGGATGGGTGAGCGCCTTCACTTCTGTGGGCGAGAGTCGCTTCGACGGTTGCTTCAGGCCCACCATGTCGAACATGGCGGATGACCAGAAAATACGGTTCTCGCTGATATCCCAATCCCAGATGCCGCATCGGGCACCCGCAAAGGCCATGTCGAAACGGTGCTGGTTTTCGACAAGGGCTGCTTCCGCATCAAGCTTCGATTCACGAAGCCGCACCAACATATAGGCAAGAACGAGATAGCCGCCCGAGAGCAGGCCGGAGAAAACCAAAGCGCGGGAAGACCCGTCCTGAAGAAAAAGAGCGATATTGAGCGCACCAAGCGCGAGGCCGGACACGCCGATGACAAGGCGCGGCAGCAAGCCTGC
>JBAYOU010000025.1:0-10628 GCA_041678065.1 Parvibaculum sp.
CGCAGCGCATGCTCCACATGAAGATCAATGGAGAGCATTGTCGCGTTATTGCGGTCGAATTTGGGCCGCCCTGCGTCATCCCTGCGGCTGAGCGTGCGGTCCATATAAAGCTCCATGCCCGCAAGGCCGCGATTGTCGATATCGACCATGCCGAGCACATTCGACGCGATCTTCCCATTCGGATAGACGCGCTTCTGCTCCTTGCGGAAATCGAGACCGGGAAGCCCGAGATAATGCACGGCATATTGCTGCCGCGGGGTGAGGTCACGCTTCAGCCAGACAAAGGCGCTTCCTGTAGCAAGCTTCCGCGCCACATCCGCCTCATCAAGATCAGGCAGAACGCTGATAAGTTGCCGCGCCGTCTCTTCCGGGTCGATCACATAGCGGGCATCTGCAAAAAGGGAGGCAGTAGCGATATCTGTTGCCATCACCTCGCCATTGCGATCAACAATGTCAGGTCGGTTGATCTGCGTCGTGATATTCGCAACGGCGCCCTGCCGCGCCCCGTCATCACCCATGATGGCGAGGCCAACAAGCCGCGCCCCTACCAGCGTGAAGCAGGCCGCGAATATAGCAAGTGAGAGAAAGATACGCCGCTGCGAAGGTGTACGACCACCTTCCATGCGTCGCGCGCGCGTGCGCGAGATGGCATCATGGCCCGGCGGAAAGTAACGCCCCTGCGCGCTGTTATTGCTGCGCCCAATCATTGGATTGTGCTCCCTGCCCCGCCCGGCATGATGCCGCCGGCATAGCCGCCAAGCGGCTGGCGTCCGGATGGCACATAGAAATCATCCGCCATATGCGGCATCGGCACTTCTTCGAAGGTTCCGATCTGGCCAGCCGTCAGCGGGCGCAGCGCGGTATAGCGCTCCGCAAGCTGCTGCAGCCTTTCGGGTTGATTGAGATAGCTCCACTCCGCACGAAGCACGCGGATCGCTTCCTGCTCATTGGCGATGCGCTGCTCAAGCTGGCGCTCAAGACGCACCGCACCTTCCGCGCGATACTTGATGTCGTAAAGCCCGACCGAAAGCGCGATCACCGCCGAAACGAGAAGGAAATTGATGAAACGGATCATGCAGCCCCTCCCCATATGGAAGGAACGGCCCGAATACCAAGCGCCTGCAGATCAAGTGGCTTCACCGGCGCGCCGGTGCGAATGGCGGCACGAAGCTTTGCCGAACGCGCCCGCGCATTAAGTTCCACTTCTTCGTCCGCCGCCTTGCGCGCCTTGCGAGCGATTTCCGCAAAGCTCTTCGCTTCATCCTCGACCGCAGGCATGTAGCGGTTTGGCCGCCCGCCCCGCCCCGTCCGCTCGGTCAGAAAACGCTTCACGATCCGGTCTTCAAGAGAATGGAAAGTGACGACAGCAAGCCGACCGCCTTCACGAAGCAGCGCCTCGGCACCCGAAAGGCCACGCGCCAACTCACCAAGCTCGTCATTCACGAATATGCGAAGCGCCTGAAAAGTGCGCGTCGCAGGATGAATCTTGTCCTGCGGCCTGCGGCCAATCACACGCTCCAGAAGCTGCGCCAATTCGAGCGTCCGGCGAAACTCCGCCTCTTGTCGCGCCTTTACAATGGCGCGAGCAACGGCGCGCGCACGCTTCTCCTCGCCATAGACGGCGATGATCCGCGCAAGCTCACTCTCTTCATACCCATTGACAACATCAGCCGCGCTCGGCCCCTCGCCACCCATGCGCATATCGAGCGGCCCATCCTTCTGGAAGGAAAAGCCCCGCTCCGCTTCATCGATCTGCATGGAGGAGACGCCGATATCGAGCACGACACCATCGACCGCTTCATGGCCAAGCGCGCGCACAAGGCGCTCCATGTCGCCGAAGCATCCTTCGACAAGCGTCAGCCGACCCGCAAATTCAGATTCAAGCGCCCGCCCACGCAAGATGGCGCTCGGATCACGATCAATGGCAAGCACGGCGCAGTCTGCCGCACCGAGGATCGCGCGCGTGTAACCACCGGCACCGAAAGTGCCGTCCACATAGACGCCGCCATCGCGAGGTTTAAGCACGTCGAGAACATCGGCCAGCATCACCGGAACATGAGGAACATTGCCCTGACCGGTTTTGCTCATCGCGAGCCCCCCATGCCGGAGCCAGATGCGCCAGAGTTCGGCGCGCCGGGCGCGCGGAGCAATTCACGATACCGCTGCGCCTCTTCCAGAGCCTTCGCGTAATACTCCTCATAGGCCTTCGGCTCCCAGACCTGGAAGCGCTGCCCCATGCCCACAAAGGTTGCTTCGTCCTTGATGCCTGCAAGACTGCGCAGCGTTTCCGGCAGGATCACGCGCCCATCCGCATCGAAAGTGAGTTCCGCGCTTTCGCCGATCAGCACAGCAGCAAGGGACTGGCGCTCCGGGGAGAACGGATCGAGCCGGTCGAGCATCTGATCGACAATGTCGGAAAAGGCAGGGCCGCAGCCTTCAATGAAGGCGCCGGGATTGAGCGGCGGAAAGCAGATCACACCATTCAGACCCTGAGCCATGGTGACGGCACGAAACTTCGCCGGAACGGACACACGTCCCTTCGCGTCGATCTTGTTCGTGAAACGCCCCCGGAACGACTCCATCGTCCGACCTGCTCCCTGTTGCGGGCCCACCCTGCCGAAGAGCCCCCTCACCGCAGGACCGGCTGGCACCATCAGGAGCAGCAGGCCTTATACGGGATATCATGGGATATCATGGGACTCCATGGGCGTCAACGGGAAAGCCTAGTATTTCTGCGGTTTTGAGGCGTGTTCCACAGGATTAACAGGTCGTTAAAATTGTCAATATTGAATAGAACATAAAAAGAACATATCGAATACATGCAGCAATTGCGTGCCAGTGCAGAACGGAATTCCACCCGGTCCAGTTCTGGTGTGATGCAGGAAAATGTCAGATGGCCTGTAAGCCGGGTTCTGTACCCTTGCGGGCGATGACCATTCATCTGGGACGCCCGTTACCGGACGCCTCTAGCAACCAACCCGGGCGGCGACCCGGAAACGGGTGTTCAGGCCGAGACCTGAGATGCCGCCCCTATTCGGTTTTGCTCCCGGTGGGGTTTGCCCTGCCGCGCCCGTTACCGACCGCGCGGTGCGCTCTTACCGCACCCTTTCACCCTTACCCGGCCCACGGGCCCGGCGGTTTGCTTTCTGTGGCACTTTCCCTGGAGTCGCCTCCGCCGGACGTTATCCGGCACCGTGTTTCCGTGGAGCCCGGACTTTCCTCCACTCAGGCCGAAACCCGAGCAGCGGCCATCCGGCCATCTGACCCCCTCGACATGAGGCTAAAGCCCCGCTGCGTCAAGATGCTTGCACTTTATCCCCGCAGCCACGACATAGGCGATACTGCAAATCACACAGAGGGAGAGAGAGATGAAAGCTGCCGTCTATTACGAGAACGGGCCACCCAGCGTTTTCAAATATGAGGATGTCGCTGATCCGGCCTGCCCCGACGAAGGCATCGTGATCCAGGTCGAAGCCGTATCCATTGAAGGCGGCGACACGCTGAACCGCGCCCGGGGCGAACTCACCACCATCCCCCATATTGTCGGCTATCAGGCGGCAGGTACGGTCATCGAGATCGGATCGAAAGTCACGACCCTGAAGCCCGGCCAGCGCGTAACCACGGTGAACTTCAACGGTTCCCATGCCGAAAAGCGTGCCGTTTTTGCCCGCACGGCATGGCCCGTGCCGGAGGGAATGGACATCAAAACCGCAGCAGCGATCCCCGTCCCCTTCGGCACGGCTCACGACTGCCTCTTCGAGTTCGGTCGCCTCAAAGCAGGTGAAACCGTCCTCGTGCAGGCGGGCGCAGGTGCTGTTGGCCTTGCCTCAATCCAGCTTGCCAAGCGCGCCGGCGCAACCGTCATCGCCACGGCATCAAGCGATGAGAAACTCGAAAGGCTCCGCGACTATGGCATGGACCACGGCATCAATTACCGCACGCAGGATCTGGTCGCGGAAGTAAAACGCCTCACGGATAATCGCGGTGCCGATGTCGTCGTTGATCCGGTCGGCGGATCAACCCTCCAGAAATCGATCCTCTCCCTCGCCTATCGCGGCCGCGTTTCGACCGTTGGCGATGCCGGGCGCGAGGAGGTCCGCCTCGACACTTCCACTATGCGAGCAGGCAACCAGTCGCTCACCGGCGTGTTCCTCGGCGCGGAAATCTTCACAGACCGCGTTTACAACAACATCGCAAAGATGATCGAGGACATTGCGAAGGGCGATCTGAAAGTCGTGCTCGACAAATCCTTCCCGCTCAAGGATGCGGCAGCCGCTCATGAATATATTGAGAGCCGCAAGGCTTTCGGGCGCGTGACACTGATCCCTTAAGCGACAGCTTTCGCGGTATCGAGAAGGCGACGAAGCGTGGCGACGGTAGATATATCCGCCACGCCGTCCACTCTCTCGGGCCGGAAATGACGCTGGAAAGCCGTCACCACCGCCCTGGTGGCATCGTCAAAACGCCCCAGCACTTCAATGCCGTAGCCGTAATCACCAAGCATGAATTGAAGCTCGGCAACCATGTCGCCCCTGTCGCCTTGCTGAAGGACATGCCCCTCAACTATCGGCTCCGGCGCAACCCAAAGTCCTACCCCCGCCCGCGCAAGCCGCGCCCAGTCGAACCACTCACCGGGATCAGCCTTCCGCGCTGGCGCAATATCGGAATGACCGAGCACGCGGCGCGGAGGGATCGGATGGCGCGAGAGAATATCCCGGCACAACACCTCCACTGCCTGCATCTGCACGTCGGGGTAAGGTGGGCAGCCAAAATCATGGCCGCCATTCACGATCTCGATGCCGATAGAACAGCCATTGATGTCGTTCTCCCCCGCCCAATGACCGACACCCGCATGCCAGGCGCGCAGATGCTCCGGTACAAGACTGGTGATCCGCCCATTCTCCCCCACGAGATAATGAGCGGACACTTTCGCCGCCGGATCGCATAGCCGCGCCGCAGCCGCCTCCGCACTTTCCATGCCGGTGTAATGCAGCAGAAGAATATCGGGACGGCGCCCTTCAGGACGTTCATTGAAATTCGGCGATAGCCTTTCGGCGATGGCGAGTGACATCAGAACCCCGTATCGACGATCCGCTTCTGCCTGATAGACACGATGAGAACCCCCGTGAGCGCAATGGCAGCGCCAAGGATCATACGCGTCGTGAGCACTTCACCAAGCAGCATAACGGCGAAGAACACGGTGAAAACAGGCGAAAGCAGTGTCAACGGCGCGGTCTGCGTCACTTCATAGCGCTGGAGCAGATAGTAAATACCCGCATGGCCGACAAGGCTGGAGGCGAAGGCAACATAAAAGACGCCCGACCATTCCAGCAGATTGGCCGTCTTGATGAGGTGCACAATATCGCTCTCCAAAGCGAAGGATGCCCCAAGCATCAGCGGCGCCGCCGCAAGCGCTATCCATGCCTGAAGCTCGAAGACACCGACATTCTTGATCTGGCGCTGATAGATCGTGCCGACCGAGCCAACGAGCGCCGAGGCCACCACAAACAGCAGCCCGTCAATATAAGTGAAGACATTGGGGTCAAAGCTGATGACCATCACCCCGAGGAAGGACAGCGAAATGCCGAGCCAGCGCCGCCAGTGAACCTCTTCCTTCAGGAAGACAATGGACATGATGGTGGCGAAGGGCACGCCAAGCTGGCTCGTCACGGCGACCACGGAGGCGTTTGAAAGCGCGAGCCCGAGAAAGAAGAAACCGAACCCGATCGGCCCCGCGCAAAGCGATATGATGATGACTTCCTTCATACGTCCCTTGTGTATTTTCAGGAAGGGGAAGAGGACGAACACGATCAGCGTAAAACGCAGCGCGGCAAAGAGCAGCGGCGGGAAATGGTCCAGTGACACCTTCGCCGCAATAAGCGCGAAGCCCCAGATCAGGTTGATAAGGACCATGAAGCCCAGATGAAGGGGGGTCATCCCGAAACCGCGCAGAAGCCCGGCAGAAGCCAAGGCCGCCGGATGTTGATGGATGCCCCGTGTAGCGCAGGTGGAGTGGCGCGCCTAGAGCCATCATGAGAAAAAAGCTAAGTCGCCAGTCCGCGCGCTTTCATGATCCGGCTATAGGCGACATTTATGGCGGCCAGCTTCTCATTGGCAATGCTGACAAGCTCCGAGGGAACACCACGTGCAATCAATGTATCGGGGTGGTTTTCACGCACCAGGCGGCGATAAGCCTTTTTCAGATCCTCATCCGAAATATCGGGCGTGATACCGAGAACCAGATAGGGATCGCCCTTTTCCTGCCCCAGATGGCTCGCGCGGATACGTGCAAACTCGATCTCCGAGAAGCCGAAAATGTCGGCCACGGTGCGCAGATAGTCGAGCTCTTGTGGATGCACATGGCCATCGGCCTTGGCGATGTGGAAGAGCGCATCGATCACGTCTTCAAGGACAGCCGGCTTGTTCTGATAGATACGCGCCACCTGCCTCGCATAAGCCTCGAAGCCAGCCACGTCCTGTTGCGCGACCTCGTAAACCCGCTCGACATTGCGGGCCTCGCCGGGAGGGATTTTGAATATCTCCTCAAAGGCGCGGATTTCGGACTGGCTGACTTCACCGTCAGCCTTCGCCATCTTGGCGGACAGCGCGATCAGGGCGATGGTGAACACGACCTCGCTATCCTGCAGCGCCCGGTCAATGACCACATGGCCAGCAACCGCGCCCAGAAGCGCACCCAAGGGCCCGCCGACGGCAAGTCCCACGCCGGCGCCTGCAATTTTACCCCAGATAGACATTGTCAAAGCTTAGGCTGATTTGCCCCGTTTCGCACCTGCGAAATCATAAGATACCCTTGCGGAAATAAGCGGTTCATCGCTCTCGCGCTTCCCGGACCTCAAGGCTTGTGGCAGTTTGCGCGCATGAACAAGCAGACAAAACAAGGCAGCCGCTGGGATTTCTGGATCGACCGGGGCGGCACATTCACGGACATTATCGGCCGTGCGCCCGACGGCAGCCTCCATGCGCGCAAGCTCCTCTCGGAAAACCCCGAGCAATATGAGGATGCTGCGCTGCAAGGTATTCAGGACCTGCTCGGCCTTGCTGCCGGGGCGCCGCTGCCTGCGGGCCTGATCGGCTCGGTCAAGATGGGCACGACGGTTGCGACCAACGCGCTGCTCGAGCGCAAGGGCGACCGAACGCTATTTCTCACCACGCGCGGCTTCCGCGACGCGCTTGCCATCGGCTATCAGGCGCGGCCTCATCTCTTCCGCCTCAAAATTGAAAAACCCGACCAGCTTTATGAGCGCGTGGCGGAGATAGACGAGCGCGTAACGGCGGAAGGTGAGGTGCTGTCTCCCCTCGACGCCGGGAAACTGCGAAGCGCACTCCAATCAGCCTATGACGACGGCATCCGCTCCGTCGCCATCTGCTTCATGCATGGCTATCGCTACCCGGCGCATGAGAAGCAGGCAGCGGAGACCGCAAGGCAGATTGGCTTCACCCAGATATCGGCGAGCCATGAGGTGAGCCCGCTCGTGAAATTCATCTCGCGTGGCGACACCACGATAGTGGATGCCTACCTCTCCCCCATGCTGCGCCGTTATGTGAACCGCGTCGCAGATGCCATCGGCGCGGGCGATGCTTCAACACGCCTGTTCTTCATGCAGTCTTCCGGCGGCCTCACCGATGCAAGGCTCTTTCAGGGGAAGGACGCAATCCTCTCCGGCCCTGCGGGCGGCGTGGTAGGCGCGGCGATGACAGCCGCAGAAGCCGGTTTCGACCGCGTGATCGGCTTCGATATGGGCGGCACCTCAACCGATGTGTCGCATTTCGATGGCGAGTATGAACGCAGCTTCGAAACCGCCGTCGCAGGCGTGCGGATGCGCGTTCCCATGATGCGCATTCACACCGTTGCAGCGGGTGGCGGCTCGGTGCTGCATTATGAAGACGGGCGCTTTCAGGTTGGCCCTGATTCAGCCGGTGCCGATCCCGGCCCCGCTTCCTATCGCCGGGGCGGGCGGCTTGCCGTGACCGATGCCAATGTGATGCTCGGCAAATTGCAGCCCGACCTTTTCCCGCATGTATTCGGCCCCGGACAGAATGAACCGCTTGATGCCGATACAGTGCGCGCCCGGTTTGCCGAACTCGCAAACGAAATCGGAGACGGGCGCACAGCCGAGGAAGTGGCCGAAGGTTTTCTTCGCGTCGCCATTGAAAACATGGCGAATGCGATCAAGAAAATCTCGATCGAGCGCGGCCATAATGTCACCGCCTACACTCTCTCCTGCTTTGGCGGCGCGGGCGGGCAACATGCCTGTTTGGTAGCCGATGCGCTCGGCATGAAGAAGGTTCATATCCACCCCTTCTCCGGCCTGCTCTCTGCCTATGGCATCGGCCTCGCGCGCATTACTACATCTCGCGTACGCGCCTTCATCAAGCCCTTTGACCAGGCGCTGCTCGCTGAACTGAGCGATGCCATGACGATATTGCAGCGGGAAACCGAAGAGGAACTCACCGCGCAGGGTATGACGGAAAGCGACATCATCACCACGCCGCTTGTGCATCTGCGTTATGACGGCAGCGACACGGCGCTTCAGATCGACTTTTCCGATGGCGACCGCCTCGCCGCCATCACCCGTTTCGAGGCAGCGCACAAGGCGCAATTCGGCTTCAGTTTCGAGAACAAGAGTGTTGTCGTTGAAGCCATGGAAATCATCGCATCAAGCCGCGCCGACGCCCGCAACGCGGAAGCACAGGACACCACTCCTGCCACCACGCTGGAGACGCATGATCGCCGCAAGGTCTGTTTCGGCGGTGTATGGCACGAAACGGCAATCTTTCACCGCTCCTCGCTTGCGCCGGGGCACCGCATGGACGGTCCCGCGCTCATCATCGAAGACAACCAGACCATTGTCGTCGAGCCGGGCTGGGCGGCAGAAGTAACGTCTCTCGACCATATCGTTCTTACACGAACAATACCCCTGCCCGCCCGCACCTCTATCGGAACAAGTGCGGACCCGGTGATGCTCGAGATTTTCAACAATCGCTTCATGTCGATTGCCGAGCAGATGGGCGCGACGCTTCAGAACACCGCCTCCTCTGTGAACATCAAGGAGCGACTCGACTTCTCCTGCGCAATCTTCGACCGCGACGGCGGCCTTGTCTCAAACGCGCCGCACATGCCCGTTCATCTCGGCTCGATGGGCGCAAGCGTGCGCGCCGTGATCGACCAGAACCCCGACATGCGCCCCGGCGACGTCTATGTGCTGAACGCACCCTATAATGGCGGTACCCACCTGCCGGATGTGACAGTTGTCGCTCCCGTCTATGACGAAACAGGCACAGAGCGCCTTTTCTACACGGCGGCGCGCGGGCACCACGCAGATATTGGCGGTATCTCGCCCGGCTCCATGCCCGCTCATTCGCACAATGTCGAAGAAGAAGGCGTGCTCATCGACAATTTCCGTATTGTAGAACAGGGACGTTTCCATGAGGCAGAGATGCGCGCCCTGCTGACCGGCGCAAAATACCCCTCGCGCAATCCGGACCAGAACCTTGCCGATCTGCGCGCGCAGATTGCCGCCTGCGAGAAAGGCGCGCAGGAACTTCGCCGCATGGTGGCAGAGTTCGGCCTTGATGTCGTCGAAGCCTATATGCGCCATGTGCAAGATAACGCAGAAGAGAATGTCCGCCGTGTGATCGGACGGCTGAAAGATGCGCGCTTCGAGCAACCTATGGATGATGGCTCAAGAATCTGCGTCGAAGTGAAAGTTGATCGTGAGGCACGCACAGCGCGAATCGATTTTTCAGGCACAAGCCCTGCACTCGAAAGCAACCTCAACGCGCCTTCAGCCGTAACCCGCGCTGCGGTTCTCTATGTTTTGCGCTGCATGGTGGAGGATGACATTCCCCTCAATGAGGGGTGCCTCAAGCCCATAGAAATCATCATCCCCGAAGGCTGCATGCTCGCACCAAAATATCCCGCTGCCGTGGTCGGAGGAAATGTCGAGACGAGCCAGGCCGTGACAGATGCTCTCTTCGCTGCTTTCGGCGCAATGGCGGCGGCACAGGGCACGATGAACAATCTCACCTTCGGCAATGAGCACTATCAATATTACGAAACCATCGCCGGAGGCTCCGGTGCTGGTCTCGATTTTGATGGCGCCGACGCCGTGCAGACCCATATGACGAATTCTCGCCTGACCGACCCCGAAATATTGGAGTGGCGCTTTCCGGTTCTGCTTGAAGAATTCTCGATACGGAAGGGATCGGGGGGCGCGGGGTGGCGCAAGGGCGGCGATGGTGCCATCCGCGCAATCCGCTTTCGCGAGAAGATGAGCCTCTCGATCCTTTCAACGCATCGCATTGTCCCGCCATTCGGCCTTGCGGGCGGTGGCGATGCGGCACTCGGCGAAAATGAAATCCGACGTGCTGACGGTCAGCATGAACAGCTGGGCGGTTCCGCTACGGCAGAGATGGAGCCCGGCGATACCATCATCATCAGGACGCCAGGTGGCGGCGGCTACGGCGCAAGCTGAGACTCGCAACCCGCGCAGGGCCACGCATCATGCTGCAAACGAAACCCGGAGAAAGACATGAAAGCGATCCGCTGCCACAATTACGGCGCCCCTTCCTCGCTCACCTTCGAAGAACTGCCTGATCCCGAACCG